>CAZXJC010000625.1:0-6067 GCA_964640885.1 uncultured Pirellulaceae bacterium
TGGGAATTGACTATCGCAAGATGGTGCCCGATACAAGCGGCCGCCCAGTGCCACTGATTCCGCATGGCGAACCAATTGCGGAACTTCTCTAGGCTTGTTCTAAACAGCCGTTTTCTCTCCGACCAGCAATTTCATTTGCCCCCCCGGTTACTTAATCTGGGTGGATACTGTGGGGGCCATGTCCCGCGTAACCGGACCTGTAAAGGAAGGATCACCTGTCTCAATGAAAAGCACATACGGATGCATTGGTTGCTGGATTGTATTAACCTGCCTGCCACTCAGCGCCGCGGAAAAAGCACCACGTGCTTTCATCAACGGGCAAGGACCTGGCTGGGTAGCGCTCGGCGAAAAGGATTTTGCTGATGTGAACGGCAACAAAGACACCTGGAAATTTGAAGGCAACTTGATCAAGTGTACCGGGGTCCCGGTCGGCGTAAGGCGAACCTCCAAGCAATACAAGAACTTGGAAATGGTCCTCGAATGGCGCCATCTCAAGGAAGCTGGCAACTCGGGAGTTTTTGTCTGGGTCATGGAAAAATCGCTGACCAATCTCAAGCCGGGACAATTGCCAGGCAGCGGCATTGAAATCCAGGCCCTTGATCACGGCTACGCCACCCGTTACGAAAAACAGAATGGCAAGAAATCTGACTGGTTCACAACCAACGGCGATGTCTTCCCGGTGGGCGAATCAAAGATGAAGCCCTTTCCTCCGATCTCCCCCAATGGCCGCCGCAGCTTTCCTCGCAAGAATCTGAGCAACGGCGTCGGACAATGGAATCACTACTACGTCCGCGCGATCAACGGCGAAGTTCGTCTCTGGGTTAACGGGGAGGAAGTCTCCGGCGGTAGTGATTGCGTCCCCTCCAGCGGTTATCTCTGCCTGGAGGCGGAAGGATCGCCTATCGAATTTCGCAACATTCGAATCCGAGAACTGCCATAGCGCACCACAAATTCAAACTTCAGGAGTCTTCCCATGAAAAAACTCGAACGCCGTGATTTCCTGCTTTCTGCCGGTGCCGCCGCGTGCGTTGGTATCGCCTCCGCCAGTGCTGCCGCCACTGCTAAGAAAGCGAAGATCAAGATTGGCCAAATCGGTACGGGGCACGCTCATGCCTCAGGTGTTTTTTCCCAATTGCGCCAGACTGATGATTTTGAAATCGTCGGTATTGTGGAAAACGATCCGCAGCGGCGCAAGGGACTCGGTGCCTCCTACCAGGGAGTCAAGCTAATCAGCGAAGAAGAACTGCTTAACACCAAGGGCCTACAGGCCGTTGTCGTAGAGACGGAAGTCCAAGACTTACTGCCGACTGCTCAGCGTTGCGTCAAAGCCGGCATGAACATCCACCTCGACAAGCCGGCCGGTGAAAACCTCGCTGACTTCCAGAAACTGCTTGACGAAGTCGGCCGCAAGAATCTGCATCTGCAGATGGGCTACATCTACCGGTATCACACTGCATTCCAGTTCTGCTACAAGGCAGTCGCTGAAGGATGGTTTGGCGACCTGTTTGAAGTTCACAGCGTGATGAGCAAGAAGGTCAACGCGGAGAGCCGAAAACAGCTGGGTAAGTTCGCCGGCGGTTCCATGTTCGAGATTGGCTGTCATGTCATCGACGCCACCATTCGCGTCCTGGGCAAACCGAAAAAGATCACGGCCTACGCTCGTCAAACCCATCCAAAACAGGATCCGCTGGTCGACAATCAACTGGCCGTATTCGACTACCCGCAGGCAATTGCCTCGGTAAAAAGCACCCTGATCGAGTACGAGGGTTTTCAACGTCGCCAATTCACTGTCTGTGGTGAATTCGGCACATTCGACCTCAGGCCATTGGGAGGCCAGTCTTTCCGATTGGCCCTGGAGCATCCCAAGGGTGATTACAAGAAAGGGTACCAGGACGTAACGTTACCGAAGGGCCCCGGCATTTTTGTCAGTGCTTTCCGTGATATGGCGGCCGTCCTGCGGGGCGAGAAAAAAACCGATTACCCACTCGAACATGAACTTGCCGTCCACGAGGCGATCCTGCGATCTAGTGGCTACAAGGTCTGAGCCTTCTTTAGACAGACCATTACCAGCCAAACCTCCCTGCCATGGTAAAATCTGCGGGTATACCGGGCCGAAACTCTAATGGTAAATCCACCCGCAAAATACTATAATTTAGCTATCGTTCTTGAAGCCCTTCTTGCAACGCTTTAGCGCTCATCATGCTCACGCCTCAACTCCCCAACCAGCACGGGCAAGTCCCAATCAAGACTTGTCTGCTCGTGATGTTGCTGGCCTTTTTAAGTAGCAGCCTCAAGGCTGATGAAAAGACCGATTTTTTTGAAGCGAAGATCCGTCCAGTACTAATCGAAAACTGTTACAAGTGCCACTCGGCCGCCGCTCAAGCAACCGGCAAACTCAAGGGTGGATTGTTATTAGACGACCGTGAGAATATCCGCCGCGGTGGAGAAAGTGGCCCGGCTGTTGTTCCCGGCAACGAAAAGAAAAGCTTGCTCCTCTCAGCGCTCCGGCATGAAGACTTCGAAATGCCTCCTAAGGGTAAGCTGCCTGACGGAGTCATCGCCGACTTCGCCAAGTGGATCGCGATGGGTGCTCCCGATCCTCGCGACGGAGTTACCGCAGTCGAGTCACATATCGACCTGGAAATAGGGCGCCAGTTTTGGTCTTTTCAACCAGTCCAAAAACCAGTCCTGCCCGAGAACATCGATCCTGCCTGGTCCCAGACCGGTATTGACCGACTGGTTGCTGCCACAATGACAGCAAAGGGCCTGCAGCCCGTTGACCTGGCGACAGCCGAAGTGTTAGTTAGACGCCTGTACCTGGACCTGCTCGGTTTACCCCCTTCTCCCCAGCAACTGGACCAATGGGTTACGCGATTGCAGGAGGAGAAGCAGCGAGACGCGGCCCTGGAAAATCTTGTCGACTCGTTGCTCGACTCCCCGCAGTTTGGTGAACGATGGGGGCGACACTGGTTAGACGTAGCTCGTTACGCCGAGTCGAACGGAAACAGTCGCAACGCCACTATCCCTCACGCCTGGCGTTACCGTGATTACGTCATCGACGCTTTCAACGCCGACACACCTTACGACCAGTTTATCCGGCAACAGATTGCCGGCGACCTGTTACCACACAGTGGCGCCGAGCAGCGCAACACGAACCTGGTCGCTACTGGGTTCCTGGCCCTGGCTTCCAAGCCGGTCATTCGCGGTCGGCAGGGAAAGTTTATTCCTGACATCGTGGCAGATCAGATCGAAGTGACTACCCGCTCGGTACTCGGCATGACTGTCTCCTGCGCTCGGTGCCATGATCATAAATTCGACCCAATTCCAACCACCGATTATTACGGCTTAGCCGGTATTTTTGCCAGCAGTACGACACTTTACGGCGGCGGAGGCAATTCCATGGGAGGCGCGCCGGCCACCGGACTTCACGCCCTGGTTTCGGACAATCCTGCCGAAAACAAAAAGTATGAACTTTGGCAAGCCAAGTTAGCAAAGGTCACCAAACGGCAGAAAGAAGTCACCAGCGAGATCAAGAAAATGCGCGTTCGCCCCAAGAAAGGCGAAAAGCCAAAGCCACTAACGCCCGAGCAAAAAAATCGCCTTAAAGAATTAAACGTGGAAAAGAAACAGCTGGCTGGGGCAATCAAGAAGCTACGTGCTAACCCGGTAGCCGTCCCGCAAGCGGCCATGGGCATCCGCGAAGGGCCTGGAATCAATGAAGTTCCGATTTATGTACGCGGTGTCGTTCCAAAGGGAGATGCCATCACCAGGCGGCTCCTGACCGTTCTCTCTGATTCAGAATCAACTGGATTTCATGATCAGCAGAGCGGCCGGCTGGAACTAGCTCGGTGGTTAACCAGCAGTGAGAATCCGCTGGCTTCTCGCGTTATGGTCAACCGTATCTGGCAACATCTTTTTGGAACTGGCATCGTTCGGACACCTGATAACTTTGGCGTCAACGGCGTTCGCCCGACTCACCCGGAGTTACTAGACTACTTAGCCAACGCCTTCGTGGAAGACGGCTGGTCGATCAAACGCATGATCCGACGACTGGTTTTGACTCGCAGTTACCAGCTCTCCGATGCTCACCACCAGGCCAACTACAAGTTAGACCCGGACAATTTCTACCTTTGGCGACATTCGAGAAAACGTCTTGAAGCGGAAGTCATTCGTGACACGATTCTGCTGGCTAGTGGCAGCCTTGAAGAGAACCGACCCGTTGGATCGGTCGTCACGGTACACGGCGGCAAACTAATTCAAGATAGCCTGACGCCGGACAAGATTCACAAGCCCAGCAATCATCGCAGTGTCTACCTGCCGGTCTTGCGAAACGGCTTACCTGAAGTACTGGAAATCTTCGATGTTGCTGACCCGAGCCTGGTGGTAGGGCGTCGCAACGTCACGATTGTGCCGGCCCAGGACCTGTATTTAATGAACAATCCATTTGTCCTGCAAAAGTCAGGGGAATTTGCACAGCGACTGCTGCAAGAATCCGATGACGAGAAAGGACGCATTGATCTTGCTTATCGAATTGCCCTCTCCCGTCCATCAACCAAAACCGAGCAACTGAAGGTCGCTAACTTCCTGGCGGAAGTCATGACCTCGCTGCCGGAAAACAAAACCGACCAAGAACGAGAATTGACTGCTTGGACTAGTTTTTGCCAGGCTCTGTTTGTTTCCAGTGAATTCCGCTATCTTCCATAAGAGACACCCATTGGTTTCGCAAGGATTAAAGTCATGCTAACTGTTCCAGCTATTTCTCGCCGCGCCATGCTCAAATCCACCTCTCTCGGATTTGGCACTATGGCTCTTTCCAGCCTCCTCATGGAGCAGGCGACAGCTGGTCAAACAAATCCGCTACTGCCGAAGGCACCCCATTTCCCGGCCAAGGCAAAACGCGTTATTTTCATGTGCATGCGAGGGGCTCCCGCCCAGGCCGATACCTTTGACTACAAACCGCGTGATCGCAAAGTTGTCTCTACCAACGTCACTCCCAAGAGCAAGGGAAAGTACGCTGGCAAGGGACCGGCCGGATCCGTGGTACCGTTCAGTCAGCATGGTGAAAGTGGTCTCTGGATTGCTGACAGCATGCCGAACCTGGCAAAGCATGCGGATGACTTGTGCCTGATCAATAGCATGCACACAGACCTTCCCAATCACCCGCAGTCATACCTGATGCTACACACCGGCGACTTCCGCTTTGCCCGACCGTCAGTCGGCTCTTGGGCGCTCTACGGACTGGGAACCGAAAACCAGGATCTTCCTGGGTTCATTTCGATCAATGCGGAAACACGTGTCGGTGGTGCTCAGAATTACGGCAGTGCTTTCCTGCCAGCCGTCTACCAGGGAACGGCCATCGGTTACGTCGGTGCGGACATCGCTAAATCAGGCATCCGTAACGTCAGCGGCAACCCGCTGTCAGACGAACTACATCGCAAGCAACTGGACCTGATCCAGGCCATGAACAAACAACTCCTCCAACAGCGACAACTCGATACGCAACTGGAAGGAGCCATCCAATCGCTGGAACTGGGGCACCGTATGCAAGACTCGGTGACCGAAGTCCTGGACGTCTCCCGCGAAAGTGAATCAACGCTGGAGCGATACAATGTTGGCAAGACCAGGTCCACCGGACGCTGTCGCGATGACGACTTCGGCCGACAATGCTTGTGGGCGCGGCGACTGGCAGAATCCGGTGTTCGCTACATCGAACTGTGCCACTCCAACTGGGATCAACATGGAAACCATGTTGCCGAGATTAAGGCCAACTGCACGGCTATCGACAAACCGATCGCCGCACTGATCCAGGACCTGAAAGATCGCGACATGCTCAAGGACACGCTCATCGTCTGGGGCGGTGAATTTGGACGGACACCACTTTCAGAAGGTGGTAAGAAAGGAAGTGGTCACAATAATCGCGGCTTCACCTTCTGGATGGCAGGTGGCGGCTCCAAGGGTGGCCAGGCTTATGGAAAAACGAATGAAACTGGCGCCGTAGCCGTGGAAAATAAAGTCCACACGCATGATCTACACGCTACCATGCTGCACCTGCTAGGACTGGACCACG
>CAZXJC010000626.1:0-13182 GCA_964640885.1 uncultured Pirellulaceae bacterium
GCGCAGCAAGCACAGGTGGATAACACGCTTTGGAGCAGCAGTGCAGGCTGGGGCGACTTCAATTCAGATGGCCTGCTGGACCTCTATGTTTGCAATTATGTGAATTGGTCGTTTGAGAACCATCCGCATTGTGCTGGCAGCGAACCTGGCACCACGGAGATTTGTCCGCCGAAGCAGTTTGAGCCATTGCCTGACGTTATTTATTACAACAATGGTGACGGTACTTTTCGTGATGCAACGAAAGAAGCGGGGTTGCGCAAAGACGGTAAGGGGCTTGGTGTGCTACTTACTGATCTGAACCTTGATGGTCACTTGGATATTTACGTTGCCAATGACACGACTGACAATTTTCTTTATCTCAATGACGGTAAAGGTGTTTTTAAGGAAGTTGGTTTGTTGCATAGCGTGGCCCTCGACAACGCGGGTGTTGCCAATGGCAGCATGGGAGTGGACGTGGGGGATTACAATGGCGATGGCTTACCAGATATCTGGGTGGCGAATTACGAACAGGAATCGTTTGCACTATATGAAAATGTCGGAAAAGGGACGTTCTTGCATGTCAGTGACAAGGTTGGCGTTACGTCCTTAGGTGGGCTGTTCGTTGGCTTTGGAACGGCTTTCTTGGATGTGGATTTTGATGGTGATGAAGACCTGATGGTCATCAACGGCCACGTTATCAACTTTCCGCCGTCTGGACGGGTTCGCCAGTTACCCCTGTTACTGATCAATCAAGATAAAAGGCGTTTTGTTCGCAAGGAATTTGCAGCAGATCAGTATTTTTCCAAGCGTCATCGTGGCCGTGGCCTGGCTCTCGGTGATATGAACGATGATGGTACGCTGGATGTACTCGTTTCAAACAGTTTTGAACCGGTAGCCTTCCTGGTGAATGAAACGAAGAACAAGAACCAGTGGTTGCGTGTACGCCTTGTTGGTCGCCAGGGGAATCGTGATTCAGTTGGAACCCGCATGGTGCTCCATACCACTGCCGGTGACCAATTGAGAATGGTGAAGGGAGGAGGCAGTTATCTTTCTCATAGTGACATGCGTGTCACCTGGGGAGTTGCCGACGGCGTCGAGGTTACAGGATTAACAATCTACTGGGCTGGCGGAGAGTTGCAGAAAATTGATGAACTGAACATGAACCAGACAATGACCCTGTTGGAACCGGTCACGGTTACCACAGAACCCTGAAACGTTTCGTTTGCTCGATCAAGGTAATCGAGTTTTAAGGAGAATTAGATCGTGAACTACCAGAGCTCATCGTTAATGCAGAAGATCCGCAGGTCTTTCCTGTCGTTGGCTACTCGGAAGAGCGCCAGTTGGCTGTCTCTAGTTGTCATGACAGGATTACTGGCAGGTTGCCAGCGATCCGCAGATGTATTGTCGCCCGAGGACCACTTTGAACAGGCCTTAACTGCTATCGAACAGAAGGACTATTCAGCAATTGAAGTGCACCTGGTCGCTTTGCAGGATGTGCCCGAATTTGAACCGCATGCCCATCTGCTGAGAGGTGCCTTGGGAAGCCAGGTGGGACCCACTAGTCCGGAACAGCGTGATCGGGCGACCAATGAACTGGTGCTCGCTCTTCAACATGATGATACCCGGGTTCCTGCCCTGGTCCTGATTGGTATGCAGCAGCAGGATGTGCGGGCCTTACAAGAAGCATTGAGGCTTAACAAGAACTATGTTCCGGCGCATCAATGGCTCTCGGTCTTCTACTATAACCGCGGTGCAATGCAGAACGCGCATAACCATTTACAGCGAATTTCAGAGTTGGATCCTTATGATTCTCGTCCGCCGTTCTTGCTTGGTATGATTAACCATGATTACCGACGATTTGATCTGGCGGAAAAGAATTTCGAAGAGTGCTTACGGCGCCTGGATGTGCTGCTCAAGACTCCTAATAAACTCCATTTGCCGCGTATGGATCGACAGGAAGCATTGGTGAAACTGGCAGCGGCCAGGATCGAACTGCGAGAACATGCTAAGGCGTTTGAGGCTTTGGAGGACGCCCTGGAATCTCGCGTAGTTTTGTGTTTGCGAGCCACCTGCCTGCGGTCGTTGGATCGTGTCGATGAAGCACGTCAGTATCTGGATCAGGGAATCAAACAATTTGTTGATGCCCCCGACAGATCCCTTGAAGAAGATGTTGTCTACCAGGAAGCGCGTCGGCTTAAAGGTACGATGCTGATTGAAGACAAGAAGTTTGGTGAGGCACGAGCAGCCTTGGAAGTCTTGTGTAGAGAGTATCCTTTTGATGCCAAAAGCCTTTACAAGCTGGTGCAGGCTTACCGTGGTTTGGGGTTGCAGAAGGAAGCCACTGAGGCGCTGAAAGTCTACGAACCGCTGCGTGCCAAACGAGAACGGTTCTCGAATCTGCATATCGAGGCAGTGTCACAACCTGATAACGCTGATACGCGTTACGAGTTAGGTAGCCTGGCTCTTGAATTGGGAGAAGGCAAATTAGCCATTGCCTGGTTTAACGCTGCGCTGGCCATCGACCCGCAGCATGAAAAGACGATCAAAGCGCAGACCGAGGGCTTTAACCAACTCTATGGAGTACCAGAGGGACAGGAGCTTGTTCCCGGGGAAACCAGTGAAACGACTGGTGATGACCCGGCTGCGAAAGAACCGGCTGCGAAAGACCCGGCTGCGAAAGAACCGGCTGCGAAAGAACCGAAACCATAGTTTAACCGGGGCGTTTTTTTGCATTTCCTTAGCTTTACCGACGGACCGTACAATCCGAGCGACTTGTACGATCGAACCGGGAACCGCACCGATTTCACGTGAACCGGCTGACGTTTCCAAAGTTCGATGAACCAGAGGGGGCTGTCGGGCCGTATATCTATAAAGGATTCCCAAGCAATAGCTATGGGGGCTTGGTAAGTGGAAATCTGTTTGGATTTGTGAGGGCCTTAATATAGCGAGGATGAAGCCGTGTCTAAACTGAGTTGGCTAATTGCAGTTTTCTTTTCTGGTCTTGTTGCTTTCGGTCTGGTTGTACTAGCCGACTGGTATCTTAATGAACCATTGATCCAACTGGGGCCGATGGAAGACGTCGAAGAGATGGATATGCCTTGGATCACCGCTGGCATCATTAAGCCCCAAACGGAGCCTGCAGATACGGAAAAAATACAGCCCAACAAAAAGGTCATCGGTATTGTCCTCGAAAGTAAGGCACGGGCGTATCTGTTGGATGCCTTTGACAGCGTGGAGCGAACGGTTCTCAATGACGTTATCGAGGGTACCCCGCTGACTATTACCTATTATCCGATGGAGTCCGTGGATAACGAACCGGAAACGCGGGTTCGTGTGTTTGTTGACAAGCATGGTAACGAGGCGCTAGTGATGGGTCTGATGGGTACCGAGCAGGGTAAGATGAAGATTTACTGCCAAGAAAAAGCATATTTTCAAATGGGCAGTAAAGTCTCGGTCTGGCATGATACGAATGAGGATGGCGAGGAAGATCCGGACGAAATATTTCCGCTTTCCGATTTTGAATTTGAAGTGATGGCTTGGGGGGACTGGAAGAAAAGCCATCCCGAAACCGATGTCTACTTGGGCAAGGGAACCCAAGGGGAGACTCCGGCCAGCCTCTAAAGGTTACTTCTTAGTTTTCCGCTCTTCCCTCCTGAACCCTGTCACATTCAGAGTGCGACGAGCGGGTCGATCTGCTCTGCCAGTCGCTGCCGGGCAACGTGTAGCCGGCGCTTAATGGTTCCTAAGGGGGCGTCAAATTCGCTGCTCATGCGGGCGATCGACTGGTGACGCAAGTAGAAGGCTGTGAGTGTTTGGCGATCAAGGCTGCCCAGCTGGCTAAGCCCTTCCTCCAGAACCTCTGCACGTTCCTTTTCGAGCACTCGATCAGCAGGGATTTCTCCATCAGCAAGCGTGGCTGCAAATATTTCTGCTGAAATATTAACAGTAGTCTTATTCCGTGTCTGCTGGTTGATTGCCTTGCGACGGGCAATCGATCTTAACCAGGCGCCAAAGCATTCAGGCTGTCTCAGTTGGGTAAGTTTTTCCATGGCCTGGATGAACACGTCCTGACACAATTCTTCTGCCGTATGGCGGTTGCGGGAAAATTTAAGAGTAACGGCAAAGACAGTTGCGTAAAACCGTTCGAAAAGTTCACCAAATGATTTGCGACAGCCGCCTTGGGCCGCACGTACAAGTTCGGTGTTGCCTTTAGATAAGGTCGCCGATTGTGAGGAGTTAGTGTTCATGATGTTATTCTCATCAGTAAGTTGCGTCTTCATTGATTTGTTGTGATTGAGGATGAAAGGTAGTAAAGGAAAGAATGAAACCGGGAAGCCAACGGTCAGCACGTTGCTGCTGGTGGCCTGCAGAGAGCTTCGCCAGAAATTTGAGTTGACTAGAAAAAAGGTGTCGACTCAGGTGGACAGGGCGAAGTTGACCAGCCGCCGTTGCATCGCAGGTGACGGCCGGTGAAAGCTACTGGAATGTCGGTGAGACATCCGCATCACCCCGCCACTCGACTTCATACTGAAGCGCGAATGGTCGTGCCCATGATGACTGGGCCGCGGGTGGAAGTGCGTAAAGAGAGACAGCTTGAGAAGCTGGCTGAGGACTTCAATGCACAGACCCTGACGCGGATCTCGATCGTCAAGATCAAGACGTCTGCTCAACTGGTTGTGTTGGATACTGTGCATTTGATTGCGTTCGCTTTGTTTTGCTGCTGCGTGGCGAGCAAGACAATAAATATGAACATCGCGTGAACCAGCCTGTTCTGACCTGCGGATTCACGTTGATTCAGTCTAATCGATTAATTCTTGTTCGTGTGGGGTAGTCCTGATAAAAAGCGGCCTTTTTCCGGCGGGAAACGTTGTTCTGTGACGATTCTGCCATTGCTGGAGTAAGGTCTCCAGCCAGTTGTTAGACGCGCTCCTCCAGGAAAGGTTCGCGCTTATCGCGGGGACCCTGGTAAAAAAGTTGGGACGGGCTAGCTTTCCAGAGTCACTACCTTTTTTTTGGTCGCCAGGCAGGGGCAATCATCTGATCGTTCCACTTCTTCCAGACGTTTTTTAGTTCCTGGAGTTTAGCGATTTGACTTGTCGCCAGGTCGCTGGTTTCGCCGGGATCGTTCGCCAGGTGAAAGAGTTGCCATTGGCCATCCTGCCCACGGGGAGGATTTCGAAGTAGTTTCCAGTCTCCCTGTCGCAGCGCTGTTTTTTGGTCAAGTCGCCAGAAGAGTTCCTGGTGAGGTCTTGTGGTAACGGTTCCCTGTAAATAGGGGAGCAGGTTGGTTCCGTCGAGTTGTCGATTTTTTTTCGGTCGAGCTTTGGCAACGGCTGCTGCCGTCGCGAATATGTCGAGCGATATGACTGGCTTTGTGAATGTTTTTCCAGCGGGCAGCTTTCCTTTCCATTGACAGAGAAAGGGAATGCGAATTCCTCCTTCGTAGACGTTTCCCTTGCCACCTCTTAGCGGCAAGTTACTGGAGGTCAGTTCCTGGGTTGGCCCGCCGTTGTCGCTGAGGAAGAACACGAGAGTATTTTCTTCTAACTGCTCCTTGCGTAACTTGTCCAACACTGCTCCTACACTGTCGTCCAGGTTCGATAGCATTGCCGCAAAGATACGGCGATGAATGTCCTCGATGTGAGCAAAACGTTTCATGTATTTGTCGGTTGCCTGCAGCGGGCTATGGACCGCGTTGTAGGCCAGGTAAAGGAAGAACGGACGATCCGCGTTACGGTCGATGAAGTCAACCGCCTCGCGAGTGAAGGCATCGGTCAGATAATCTTCTTCAATAACCGGTTGGCCAGCTCGATAGATTGGGTTGTCGGCATCGTAATCAGGTTCGTTGCCGAGGTGGGTTGAGTAAATAGTACGTCCGTCCTTTGAGGTCCAACGTCCTTGGCCGCCTCCAGGTAAAACTTTGCGGCGCAGCCAAGTGGTGGTTCCGCGGTAAGGAGGTGGAACGAAATAGTGGCCTTCATGGAGAAAGCCGAAGAATTCATCGAAGCCACGGCGAAACGGATGGTACTTGGCTGTCCCACCGAGGTGCCATTTGCCAACCAGGCCGTTCACATAGCCAGCCTCCGTCAACATATCGGCGATGGTTGTTTCGGAGAGAGGCAACCCAGCGTCGGGATCTTCGTTGTGGGCGCCGGTAGGATTGAACTCGTATCCGAACCGAGTTTGGTAGCGGCCGGTTAGGAGGCCTGCACGGGAAGCACTGCAGTAGGCAGCAGTTACATAACCATCGGTGAAGCGTATCCCGTTCTTGGCAATGGAGTCGATGTGTGGCGTAGGAATTTCCTGATTGCCCTGGCAGCCGAGTTCCCCATAGCCCAGGTCATCGGCTAGCAGGATGACGATATTGGGTAACTTGTCCTGCGCCAGTAAACCTGTTGAATGGCAGCAGGAGAGCAGGGGAATCAAAAGGAGTAGCCACCGATAGCGGAGATGCACGGGACCTGTTGCTGTTATGTTTCGCATGTCAGTTGGCGGGAGGTTGATAGTCTTAGGAAGTGCAATTAAAGATAGCTTCCACATTACCACGTAAGACCTGGTGGCCTAAGGCAATCGCCTGTTGCTCCGTCCAGTTGCGATCAATAACAAACCGTTCGGCAAGTATTTTCGCGAGAATCCGTTTGTACATGTTGAACTTTGGCAGGGCAAACTCCAGCTTGTACATGTCACTGTAGTAACCAATCTGCTTGCTGCGAGGGACGGCTTCCAGACGAGCCGCTGCATCATGCTCGATGTAGGTCGGCGTGTTGCTATACCACCAGTGCCCATGGGTTACCACGTTGGGGAAAATCCAGGCGTAGCTGGTCAATTCCTGGTTCGTGACGCTGGCCAGCACCGAGACGGGAAAGGTTACTTGTGGAAAGGCATTCCAGAGCTGCTGGTATTGGATTAGCGAGACGCGACTGTCATACAGGTCTTGTCCCTGATAGACGCCACTCGCATACACACCACGGTTGACACCGATCATCAGGTCAAAAGGTAACTGGTAGTCGGCACAGAGTTCGGCCAGCGTCCAGAAAACAAAATTTGACATGACCCGGCGGTGACTGGGATCAGTTTCGTCTCCCATCAGCCGAATCGCTTCAATCGCGGTTCTGGCGCGATTCGTCGAGACCGGCGCAGGAGTGAAATCGGGAGGTAATGAGATTGCACAAGCACGGGCCTGGTGATCGGAAAAATGCTGGAAGAGCTGACCGAGCGCTTCCTTCAAGGATTGTGGATCATTGAAGGAACTGTTCGTAACATTGTCGAGTCGTTGTTGAACCTCGGGCCGGGCAAGATGGAAGACCAGGTCGTCAGTTCGTAAACAGGGGATATAGACGGATGTATCGAAACCTTCCAGCGGGTCGTCGAAATCATTGGTAAGGAAGACGGCTTCCAGCTTACTCTTGCGAAGAACTTCTTCCGACCAGTTATCAGCAGACATTTCTGCTGCTGAGCGATCATAAAGTGCTTCCCAGTTATGCTGGTTGATGTGCTCATCCGTGAATCCGAAGAACTCCCGTGCCATTTCGACCAGCCAGCTGTACTGGATCGTGTTGTTTAATGGTCCCAGGTATTCAACCAGTCGGCCGACCTTTTCTTTGGGATCCAGGCTTGGGTCTTCAATCTGTTCACGAGCAAGTCCAGCCGAGTGTGCTAATTCAGTGTAGTAATGGTAACCGAGAATATCGCCCAGGTTTTGAGCAGCCGGTTGTAGAGCATTAATATGGGTGTGCGGATCAATCAGGATCAGTGCGTCAAGTTCGGTGAAAATCCGCTTGCGAAGGTCTTGGGACATCGCCAGGTTACTCAGCTAAGGTTGAAAACAGGGTTATTTACTACCTGTATACCACATGCAGGCGGCCTATCGTAGGGACAGCGGCAAGAGAGATCGACGGAGTTGCCTGGCCTGGTCACTAGCAATTTCTTTGTCGCTTGATGAACCATGTCCCAATTTGACGCTCTCAGAGTGGTTTGGTTAATATAGTAATCTCCCCGGCTGGTTTGCCAGGGAACAGGTAGGACTAGGATAAAATTGTTGCCAAGCTGAACAGGAGGCGTGGTTGATGAAAGTGGCTAAATTACTCTGGAGTGGATTGCTGATGGTCGCCATGACGGTCAGTTCGAGTCAGCCACTGGCGGCTTTGGAGCCACCGGCCAAACAGCGAACTTTACCAGCGGCAACGAAAGAGAAAGTTGATTTTGTTCGCGATATTCAACCGTTGTTTCGCAAGAACTGTTACTCCTGTCATGCCGTGGAGACCCAGGAAGCCGGTTTGCGATTGGACCGTAAGAAACTGGCTCAACTGGGCAGCGATCGTGGGCCGGTTATTGTTGCCGGTAAGAGTGCTGAAAGTCGGCTAGTTCAGGTCCTGGTTGGCTTGGATAAAGAGATTGGTATGATGCCACCGGACGGTGAAGGAACTCCCTTAACCGATCAGCAGATAGCGCTGATTCGTGGTTGGATTGACCAGGGGGCCACTTGGCCAGAGTCGGCGGATGAAGGGATTGCCGGAAGCAAACACTGGGCGTTTCAGCCAATTCAGTCGCCCCAGGTGCCTCGAGTCAAGGATGTCAATCAGGTTAAAAATCCCATTGATGCGTTTGTGCTGGAGAAACTTCAGCGTCGGAACCTGGGACTTTCGCCTCCAGCGGGACGAAGCCAACTGATCCGGCGTGTTTACCTTGATCTATTGGGCCTGGCACCGTCACCTGAAGAAGTACGGACGTTTTTAGAAGACAAACGCGAAGACGCTTACCAGCAACTGGTTCGCCGTGTGTTGGATTCACCACACTACGGTGAAAGGTGGGGACGGCACTGGCTAGACTTGGCCCGCTATGCAGACAGTGACGGCTATGAAAAGGACCGTCCACGGCCTTTTGCTTGGCAATACCGTGACTGGGTAATCCAGGCGCTCAATGCTGATATGCCCTACGATCAATTTACTATCGCCCAGATTGCCGGAGACATGTTGCCCCAGGCGACGATTGAGCACCGAGTAGCCAGCGGTTTTCATCGCAATACGTTACATAACACCGAGGGTGGGACCGACAAGGAGGAGGACCGCGTCAAGAAGACGGTAGATCGTACGAACACGGTAGGCACTGTCTGGCTTGGATTAACCGTTGGTTGTGCTCAGTGCCACACTCATAAATATGATCCGATTACTCAACGCGAGTATTATTCGATGTACGCTTTCTTTAACAATATCGATGAATCGGATATCGCAGCTCCTGCCCGGGCTGAACGTGAAAAATATGCAGCGGCTAAGTCCGTTTTCGATGAAGAACTGGCGCGGCTTCAAGATGCCGTACTGAAATACGAGAAAACAGGGCTGGCGGCGGCTCAACAGGCCTGGGAGAGTGTCGCTGCTCAGCAGAAAGGAACCTGGAGACCTCTGCAAGTTGCCCAAGCGACGGCAGCCAAGGGTGCCGTCTTGACGGTTCAAGCCGATCAGTCTGTGTTAGCCACGGGCAAGAATGAACAGTCGGATGTGTACACGATCAGGGGAGAGTTAACCGCTGGCAAACTGGCTGCGATTCGGCTCGAAGTGTTGCCTCACAAGAGCCTGGTCAAGCAGGGACCCGGGCGGGCCAGTAACGGCAATTTTGTGCTTACGACATTCAAAGCAACGCTCAGCTCCAGTGATGGGAAAACGAAACCAGTCTCCTTGAAGTTTGTACGAGCCAGGGCTGATTTTTCACAGCAAGAATGGGCAGTGGCGCTGGCAATTAATTCCAATCCAAAAGATGGCTGGGCAGTCAGTCCTCAATTTGGGAAGCGCCATATGGCTGCTTTCGATTTGGAGACAGCGGTCGACGTCCCTGCCGGTACCACGTTGACGATTACTCTCGACCAGGCTTACGAGGGTTCCGGATCGCACAACCTGGGACATTTCCGCCTTTCCACAACTGAAGCTGGCGGTATGGTTCCACTCGATGGATTGCCCGTTAATGTCAGTGAGGCGTTGGCAGTCGCGGCGTCGGCACGAGACAAGAAACAACAGGACGTTCTCAGTAAATTTTATCGTGGACTGGATCCGCAACTGGTCAAGTTGCAGGGAGCGGTAGCAGCTCATCAGAAAAAAACGCCTAAAGAGAGCGGTACTAAGGCTCAGGCGGTCGTGGAAAGGGCACAATCACGAACGGCCAATATCCATGTGCGGGGAAACTTTTTGAGTAAGGGCGCTGTCGTTCAAGCCGACACGCTGGCTGTCTTACCCAAGATTGAATCGAAAGCCGAACAACCGAACCGTCTCGATTTTGCCAACTGGCTAGTATCAGACCAGCATCCTCTGACAGCTCGCGTGGTCGCCAATCGGATCTGGCGACGCTATTTTGGGCGTGGCCTGGTAGCGACGACAGACGATTTTGGCTCCCAGGGCGAATTGCCGTCTCATCCCGAACTGCTCGACTTTTTAGCGCTGGAGCTTCAGCAGAATCAGTGGAGGTTAAAACATTTGCATCAACTGATTGTCATGTCTGCGACTTATCAGCAATCAGCAGCTGTACGACCGGAGCTGCAAGAACACGATCCGGAGAATAGTTTGCTGGGCAGGCAGTCGCGTCATCGCGTGGAAGCGGAAATTGTACGGGACCTGGCCTTATCGGTAAGTGGCTTGCTGGACCGCCGTGTTGGAGGTCCGAGCGTTCGTCCACCCCAGCCGACGGAGTATTCAAGTTTAACGTATGCCAATAGTGCCAAGTGGCAGACCAGCAAGGGTGGAGATCGGTACCGGCGAGGGATGTACACGTTTTTCCAGAGAACCTCTCCTTATCCAATGCTCATCACGTTCGATGCGCCGGATTCCAATGAGTGCGCAGCGCAGCGCAGTAGCAGTAATACACCGATGCAGGCTTTAACGATCTGGAATGACGTGGTCTTTTTCGAATGTGCACAGCATTTGGGGCAGCGGATTGTAAACGAAACTGTTGCTAAAGGTGATTCAGTTAAAACGCTTCGGCAACGAATTCGCCATGCTTTTTTGCTCTGCCTGGCTCGCTATCCTACCGATGAAGAATTGACGACCGTCAGTGCGTTTTATCGGTCGCAACTGGAGTTGTGCCGAGCCGACGCACCTGGACGGGATAAGATTATTGGTTCGTTGAAGCCCGCCGCCAACGTGACCGCCGATGAACTGGCGGCCTGGATCCTGGTCGGACGAGCACTGATTAATTTAGACGAGTTTATTTCACGAGAGTGAACATCATAACGAGGACTAGTTTGCCATGTCGCTATTACGTCGAGTTCCTGATTTCGCTGCCAGCGAGTTGTCTCGTGAGCATCTGACCCAGATGATGCGCCGACAGTTCCTGACTTCATCAGCATCTGGCCTCGGTGGCCTGGGCTTGTTGTCTGTGCTGGCACAAGACGGTGTCGCAGCTGAACAGGGAGTCAACCCGGAAAGTAATCCGCTGTTACCGAAGAGCCCGCACTTTGCTCCCCGTGCCAAGGCATGTATCTTTATTTTCCTGGCCGGGGCGCCGAGTCACGTAGATCTCTACGACCCAAAACCCGTGTTGCAAGAACGGAACGGGCAACAACTGCCCAAGTCGCTGACGGAGAAAGTGCGTTTTGCTTTCATCAAGAAAGAATCTGCCATCTTGATGGGTAGCCGACGTAAGTTTACACGCCATGGTGATTGTGGCATGGAGTTGTCTGATTTGTTGCCACATGTTGGTTCGTGTGCAGACGATATTGCCCTGGTGCGATCGATGCACACCGATGCATTTAATCATCATCCGGCACAGTTGATGATGACAACCGGTGTGCCCCGTTTTGGACGCCCCAGCCTCGGTTCATGGTTGACTTACGGGCTGGGAAGTGAGTCAGAAAACTTACCTGGTTATGTTGTCTTGACCGCCGGTCGGGGCAGCAGTGGCGGGGTTTCAAATTGGACCAGTGGCTTTCTTCCGTCGACCTACGAAGGAGTGTTGTTTCGCAGCCAGGGAGAGCCGATTTTGAATTTGAATACACCAGCAGGTGTGACACGACAGATGCAAAAAGCTGGTTTGGAGACGATTAACACGCTCAATAAAAAGCGTTTTCGACAACTGGGAGATGCGGAAATTAACAGCCGTATCAGTTCCTATGAATTGGCTTTTCGAATGCAAGCTTCGGCCCCGGAATTGATCGACCTGAGTAGCGAAAGCAAGGAAACTCTCGACCAGTATGGGGCGAATCGTGACGAGCCTAAAAAGAACAGCTTCCGGGGTGGAGGTCCCTACGTTTACCGTCTGTTTGGTACTAATTGCCTGCTGGCTCGCCGACTGGTGGAGCGGGGTGTCCGCTGTGTCACCGTGATGCATGCGTCTTGGGATCACCACAGCAATCTAGACGAGGAAATTACTTACAACGCAACCATGCTCGATCAGCCTGCTGCGGCCCTTGTTAAGGACCTGAAACGGCGCGGCATGCTTTATGAATCTCTCGTTATTTGTGCTGGCGAATACGGGCGGACTCCGCTGGGAGAAAATCGCGGCGGTAACAAGCAAAATACTGGGCGTGATCACCACCCCTATGGCTTCAGCCTCTGGATGGCTGGCGGAGGTATTAAGGGTGGCCAAGTGGTAGGTAAAACCGACGATATCGGCTGGGCGCCGGTCGAAGATGCCGTCCACATCAACGACCTGCACGCCACGATTTTGCAGCTGTTCGGGTTCGATCACCATCGACTGGTGCATCCATTCAAAGGTCTTAGTGTAAGACTGACAGACCAGGGTGGCAAAGTCGTCAACAAGCTGCTGGCTTAGATGCTGGTGTTAGTTGAGTGGTGGAGCAACGGTGGAAAAGTGCTGGTAAGTTTTACGGGCCAGCACTTCATCGTCTTCCAACGGCAGGAATAGACCACGTAAGACCCTTCGTAAAATGACGCCTTTTTCCAGGTGGTCAGTGGTCATCTGCAGGCCCCATCGCATCACTTCAGGCGCTGAACTGGGTGCGGGCGACAACACTCTCAGCCACGGTTGCTGAGCATGCACCATTTCCAGGTAGCTCAAGTTCTGCTCGGGAAAACGACAAAGAATCATTTTGTAGCGGCCTTCAGCCAATGATGGTTTTTGCAGGGGGGCGTTCCCGTTGCAGGCAATCGGCTGCCATGTTTGTGCATCATCGTCGACAGGTGTTAAGATTTCTTGACCTGGAATCTCTGATGTCGTTCCCCATTCGGGAAGGCGCGTCAGTAATGGTGCTTCGAACGAGAT
>CAZXJC010000627.1:0-2525 GCA_964640885.1 uncultured Pirellulaceae bacterium
CAAAAACCACCAGAAGGTCAAAATCAACATCGAGGCCAAAGGGACATATGACCGCAAAACCGTGCAGGCCCAAGGATACCATCTCATCAAAAGACCGGAAGGAATCTGTGGGGCAAGTGGTCACTACACAACTGATGACAAGCAGCGCCTGGCGGTCCTGAAACGGGGAAGTCAAGTTCGCCTGCATCTCGAAAAAAGCCTGAAACGAGGGTACAAGATCGTACTTCCTAACGGATTTGAGCCACTGAATTAGATAAAACCTGGGACCAGGAGTCCCAAAGGAGCCCAGATTTTGGGTCTTTTTTCGGCCTCCCTTGGTCCCCGCGGAAGAGAGAAACCGTCATAATGTCAGCTTACCGGAGAAACCCAATGATTCAGCAAACAACCACCACACGCCGACGCACGTTAACCCACCTGTTGGCAGCCAGCTTTTTACTGCCCGGTCTTAGCTGGTCCCTCAGCCCGCAGGCCCAGGCAGAGTTGCCACCGCAAAAGCTTGAGGACCTGAAGAAGGATGCTGCCCTGATCGTCGTCGGCAAGGTTCGCAACATGAAACGTTCCCGCTCGACCACCCGAGAAGGGATCGTCACCCGTCATTACTACATCACGGTTAATGTGAGTGAAACCGAAAAAGGGGCTCTTGCTGATGGCAAGACCCAACTGGTCGCCCGCGGCCACACGGTCATCAAACGCCCCCCCGGAAACGTCGGAGGTTCGGGACATTTCACTACGGAGAGTCGAAAACGGCTCTCCGTCTTGCGGTCTGGCTCAAGGGTTCGCATGTACCTGAGCAAACGTCCGGATGGGACTTATGACATTCTTCCACCCAACGGGTTTGAACCTCTCAAAAAATAAGACCTGATCAAAGCAGACCATGGAATTTACCGCTCGTCGTTATGACACTGGACAAGTTGTCACCGTCTCTATCGACGATGGCCGCATCGATTCAATCACCAAGGCTGACGGTCCGGACAGCCAAAACGTGCCCTGGGTAAGCCCCGGCTTTGTCGACCTGCAGATCAATGGTTACGGTGGCCAGGAGTTTAACGACCTGGCCCTCGACACCGAACGCGTGGCTCAAGTCTCACTGGCCAATGATGCTGACGGTGTTACCAGCTATTTACCAACGCTAACCACCCAGAGCGCCGAAATGCTTTGCCACGGGCTGCAAGCCATTGCCAAAGCCTGCGAGGAAGATCCTCGCGTGGCCAAACGTGTCATTGGAATCCACTTGGAAGGTCCTTACCTGAGCGACCAGGATGGCCCCCGCGGTGCTCACCCTAAGGAACATTGCCGAGCTCCCGACTGGGACGAATTCCAGCAGTTCCAGGCAGCAGCCGAAGGAAACATTCGGCTCTTTACGATCTCTCCGGAGTTCGAAAACTCGGCCGAGGTGATTGGCAAAGTGGTCGACAGCGGCGTGGTAGTAGCCATTGGTCATACCAGTGCCAATTCCGACCAGATCAAGGCAGCTGTCGACGCCGGGGCATCCATGAGTACACACCTGGGCAACGGCGCTCATGGCCAGATACGTCGTCACCCGAATTACATCTGGGACCAATTGGCCGAGGATCGCCTGATCGCCAGCCTGATCGTCGACGGCCATCATCTACCGCCAGCTGTGGTTAAATCGTTCATCCGCTGCAAAACCATCGAACGTTGTGTGCTCGTAAGTGACATCACCGGCATGGCCGGCATGCCTCCTGGGCTGCATGAGAATGCCAGCCTCGGGAAGGTAGAAGTGCTTGAAGACGGACGCCTGGTCGTTCCCGGCCAACGCCAGCTACTGGCCGGTGCCTCGCTGCCGATTGGAGTAGGAATTGCCAATGTCATGCGATTTGCTGATTTGGATCTGGAAACCGCTATTAACATGGCAACCTCTGGACCGGCTAAAATCCTCAGCCTCACGCCGGTAGAACTGGCCGCCGGCGAGACCGCTGACTTGGTCTTATTCAACATCCCCGAAGACGAGCCACTCCAGGTCCTGGCCACGATCTCAGGTGGCGAACTGGTCCATGGTAGCCTGCAGTAGTTGCTGCCACACGACAAACCGAACTCTTACCTTGATGAAAAGCAACCCATGAGCAAACCGACCGATATCCAACTCAAATCCGTTCGCAGCGACACCCAGGAAATCAATTACCGTACGCCGATCAAGTTCGGCGGACGCGTTGTGGACGACGTAGTGCTACTCAATATTACCGTCGACGTAGAAACACGCGATGGCCGCAGCGCTCAGGGTTTCGGATCCATGCCGGTCGGCAATGCCTGGGGCTGGCCTAGCCAGGAGGCAGATACCGACAGCACGCTGGCCGCCATGACCGCCATGGGTAGGCAAGTCGCCCAAGCTGCCGATGACTACCAGGAGATGGGACACCCCCTGGAAATCATGCACGACTTGGCCCAAGGCTATGATGCCATCTCGCAAAATGCCAACCAACAGTGTGGCGTCAACGAAGCGATGCCTCAGTTGGCCCAACTGGTCGCCGCCAGCCCAGTCGACGCCGCTGTTCATGATGCCTATG
>CAZXJC010000628.1:0-5161 GCA_964640885.1 uncultured Pirellulaceae bacterium
AAAAAAGCACACGATTGTTATCCGTCTCCCAGATCGCTGTCAGTTTGACACTGCGGGGTCCATGAACGCAGAAGTACATGCCGCAGGGATCGCTGGATCGTGTCAATAACCGCTCCGTCATGGCGAATTCTCCAACCTCTAATTGACCATTCTCACACAGGGTTCCATTCACAAAACTACGTAACTGGTCAAGATCTTGAAGCTTAGGTGCCGGAGTGATCATATGCAGAAATACCTCATTAAATAGAAGGAGGGGAGATAAAGATTAGGAGAAATCCCCTTGGGTTTGATTGTGTCGGGAGTAACCACACATTCAGTCGAAGAATTCACCGGGGTGAGAGTTTCCTTCGGTAGTGATTTCTATCGGCCAGCCTGATCGACTAAACTGACACTGTTTTCAGTTGATCTACCAGGCGCTTGCCGAGAACATTGATACCACAACAACTTAACGACCCTAAATAATTTTTACCCTTCGAAAGATCTAGGTACGTGCTTTGCGCCTGCTAACAACTGCGCCGGTTGTAACACGTTTAAATCACTGGTTACTGATGTTATGCGTCACCTGTCGGACAAGAATACTTAAGCATCAGACGTAACATCAATTGATGTTCAGGGTTACTGAAAACGAACCAGGTCAGGGCTAATTAGTAACGACAATCCGTTACAACCGGACGCCAAAACAAAACCCCTTGAATGCGATCAGTTTAGGACAACTCGCATGGCATCGCTGATTGATCTTACGCCTGGCTAACTCGATGTTAATGAATTACCAATCGTTGTTGTTCCTTTTATCGTTTTACAATTTATCGTTTTACAATCAGTTAGTTACTTCACCTCCACGAACGATCGTCTCATCCGGCTTATGAACATTCCGTTCCGCATGACCAAAACAATCCAAACATGTCACATCTCAAACGATCATGATGTGATAAAGAGTGTTGTTTTTTTCAAGTCTGTTTTATAGTTGGCTCGATGTAAAAGACACATGTTCGACGAAGTGCTGATGAGTGAGGAACGATTCATCAGTATTCAAACTCTTAATCATTACTCTCTGTCGCTGTCATGGATGCCCGATCTCGACACTGGTACCCGCCAGTCCGAATCACGACAGACACCTAACCTGGGGAGAAGCGATTAGTGCGCAACGAACAACGATCACGCAGTCTCATGAAACGATACGTCACCTTAAGAACAACGTTGCAACGATTAGAAGAAGAGTCAGAATACGAAGAGTCTGAATACGAAGAGTCCCAAGAACAACTGATTGACGAGCAAGTTTGACCAGGCAAGCCCGTTCTACGGACTTCACCGGGATTTTGTCCCTGGCGGCCAGCTGAAAAAGAGCCTAAATACCTTCGCCTAGTGGAAAAAATTCCGTACATGGTGGATGATGGGCAAACCGCCTGGACTTACGGCCCTTTGTTCCCGCTTGGTGAAACCGTCAGCATGGGTAGCCTGCTACGCCCGATCCTGATGATCAGCTTCGTGTTGCTCATCCCAGTCATCCCCTTCCTGCTGTTTGGAGATATTCTCCAAGAGTGGGTCGAAGTGCAACTCTCGAGCCGCGATTCGTCGCTGCTCATCATTGCCCTGCTCTGCTCAGATATTTTTCTTCCCATTCCAGCCAGCGTGGTCTGTACTTTTGGGGGGGCCAAGCTGGGCATCTTTTGGGGAACGATCACCGCGTGGCTGGGTATGGGACTGGGAGCTATCCTGGGATTCTGCCTGGCACGCTATTTTGGACAAGCCTTTGCCCTGAAATTCTCTGCTGGCAAGGACCTGGCTCGCGCCCAAGAGTTGACACAACGCTGTGGTCCCAGTGTTTTAATCCTCTGTCGAGGCGTTCCCGTACTGGCTGAAGCCAGTGTCTTGTTAATGGGCATGCAGAGGTTAAGCTGGCAACGGTTTTTAGTCCCCGTGCTGCTCAGTAACCTGGGATTAGCGATTGCCTACTCTGCCTTCGGAGAAATCGCTGAACAGCACCAATGGCTCCCCTTGGCACTGGCCGTAAGTATCGGTTTGCCAGTCGTATTGGCAGCCGTCGTCAAATGGAGTTTTGAGTCTCGTATCAATCAACAAGAAGAAGAAACAACAACATGAAATCCTCCCAACCAGCTGACTTAAACCTGCTGCAACAATTGGAACCCGCCGCCTCCGGAGGCTTTGAAGTACAAACCAAGGCAGATGGACCTGCTGGGTCCTTGCCACTGACCGACGACATGTTGCGCAACTGGTCCAGTGGTGATTTGTTTGGCATGACACAAAACGCCGGCATGGGATGGGTCCCGGCAGAATTGCTCGGACCTCAGTACTTGATCCTCAGTACCCAAGGTGGACTGCGTAACGAAGATGGCTCACCAACCGCGCTGGGCTATCACACCGGTCATTGGGAAGTCGGGCTGCTGGTACGAGCAGCCGCCCAGTACTTGAAGCAACAGGGAGCCGTTCCCTTTGCTGCTTACTGTTCCGATCCGTGTGACGGGCGGACTCAGGGAACCACCGGTATGTTTGACAGTCTGCCGTACCGTAACGATGCCGCCATCGTACTGCGACGACTGATCCGTTCCTTACCCACCCGGGAGGGTTTACTCGGCGTGGCCACCTGCGATAAGGGATTACCGGCCATGATGCTGGCACTGGCTGGATCCTCGAACTTACCCGGAATCATCGTACCAGGCGGAGTCACTTTACCGCCGATCAACGGGGAAGATGCTGGCAAGGTTCAAAGTATTGGCAGTCGTTACGTTCATGGCGAAATATCCCTGGAAGATGCCGCTGCCGCGGGCTGTGCGGCCTGTGGTACGCCGGGCGGTGGCTGCCAGTTCCTGGGAACGGCTGCCACCAGTCAAGTCGTTGCCGAGGCCCTTGGTATAACACTTCCGCATGCTGCCCTGGCACCCAGTGGACAAAGTATTTGGCTGCAAACAGCTGCCACCAGTGCCGCCGCACTGATCAAGCTCACCCAGGCCAAGCTTACCATGCAAGATATTCTCACTCCCGCGTCATTGCACAATGCCATGGTGGTCCACGCCGCCTGCGGTGGCTCTACGAACCTGCTATTACACATTCCCGCCATTGCTTTTGCCGCTGGCCTGGAACGACCCACTATCGATGACTGGAACAAAATCAACCGGTCGGTACCACGGTTTGTTGATGTACTACCCAACGGCCCGGAAAACCATCCCACGATCCGGCTCTTCCTGGCGGGCGGTGTCCCCGAAGTCATGCTCCACCTGCGAGACATGGACCTGCTAGACCTCGAGGCACTGACAGTCACCGGGCAACGACTGGGTGATATTTTACAGTGGTGGGAAACTTCCGCCCGGCGAGACGAGTTACGGGAACGATTGAAAGCTGAAGACGGCATTGATCCGGATGATGTGATTATCCCGCCAAAGCGTGCCCGGGAAAAAGGGCTGACCAGTACGGTTTGTTTTCCCGTGGGCAACCTGGCTCCCCAAGGTTCAGTTATCAAAGCGACATCCATTGACCCGGCCGTTGTTGACGACGACGGGGTTTACCGCAAGCAGGGTCCGGCAAGAGTTTTCACACGTGAACGTGATGCCATCGCGGCGATCAAGGGACAAACCGATGACCCGCTGCAGGCCGGTGACGTCCTGGTTCTGATCGGACGCGGTCCACTGGGATCAGGAATGGAAGAAACATACCAGATCACGGCAGCCCTCAAGTTCTTACCCTGGGGACGAGAAGTAGCCGTACTAACCGATGCTCGTTTCTCTGGTGTCAGTACGGGTGCCTGCATCGGTCATGTCGGACCCGAGGCACTTGCCGGCGGTCCGATTGGTAAGGTTCGTGACGGGGATTTGATTGAAATCATCATCGATCGCAATGGCCTCGTCGGCTCGGTCAACCTGATCGGTGAGGGAGACGAGGAATTTGGTGCCGAACAGGGAACCCAGGTCTTGGAGCAGCGGACTGTCAGCCCACACCTCCAACCCGACAGTGACCTTCCGGAAGACACTCGCTTGTGGGCAGCCCTGCAAAATGCTGGGGGAGGAACCTGGGGCGGGTGCGTCTACGATATCGATCGCATTGTAGAGGTTCTGGAAGCTGGGGAACGCGCTCTGCGAAAATAAGTAGGCCGTCTCATTAATAGCAACTGGCCGACGGCAAAGCGGCTCTGCCGTCGGCTGACAGCTTGTTACCCATCACGAATCAGGGCAGAATGAATACCTGCCCGTAAAAGGCCATGCTGATCCGACTTGATAAGGATGCTTTCATGAATTTGCTCTGCTCTCGAACCGCTCACTGCCGCTGGCAAGTATTGGTCGGACTAGTCAGCTTACTCCTGGTCACCTGTTTGCCTGTCAGCCAGGCTGACGAACCGGTTGAAGCATGGATTGATCCGCAGGGCATTCAGGGGTCACTAGTCATCGGAGGCGGAGGTAAACTTCCCACGGAGATTATCGACCAATTCATCAAGTTAGCTGGTGGCGAGCAAGCTCACCTGGTCATCATTCCCACGGCATCGACTCGTGCTGACCAGGACGACACACCGCCACTGCTGGAATCATGGCAGCAACACAAGGCTGCTTCGCTCACGTTATTGCATACCCGTTCGCGTGACGAGGCTAACCGCGACGAGTTCGTGATGCCATTAAAAAAGGCGACAGGTGTCTGGTTCCTGGGAGGAGCCCAATCACGAATCTCGGCCGCCTACCTCGACACAGCCGTCGAAAAAGAATTAGCTGCTCTCCTAAAGCGTGGTGGCGTGGTGGGAGGCAGTTCCGCTGGCGCTGCTATACAATCTCGACTCATGATCGCCCGCGGGCGAGAGGTTGCCGAGTTACAGAAAGGATTTGACCTGCTGCCGGGAACGGTCATCGATCAGCATTTCCTCGCTCGCCAGCGACAACCACGGCTGGTAGGTGCCGTGGCCAAACACCCTCTCAAGGTTGGACTGGGAATTGACGAGGGAACCGCACTGCTTGTCCAGGGCCGCTTGATCAAAGTGATGGGCCGCTCCAGTGTCACGGTCTGCCTGGCCGCATCCAAAACGAAACCAGCCCAGCAACGCCAGGTTACTGCTGGACAATACTTGGATTTAACTGCCCTGCGACGAGCTGCCCGCGATCGTCAGGGTCCAGTCTTTCCACCAAAGACATTACCTGCTGCGAAAGTCGCTGCCGGATCGCTCGTG
>CAZXJC010000629.1:0-15286 GCA_964640885.1 uncultured Pirellulaceae bacterium
TCCTTGCCGGCCAGGCAAGCGTGAATGGTGACCGGGGCGTGCCAGTGATCAGGTGTTGCCACGGCCAGCCCATCAATATCCTTGCGTTCCAGCAGGTGGCGAAAATCAACAATCGCCTCGGGCCGTTTTCCGGAGATATCCTCGACCTTGGCACAGAGGGCTCGGGCACGGTTCTGGTCAGGATCACAAATGGCTACCACGCGACTGTCCGACAAACGCGAAAACCAGGAAGCCAGGCTTGATCCCCGTCCGCAACCAAGAACGGCGATGCCGACTTGTTCATTGGGCGATGGTGCCGTGCGACCGATGGCTGTACTGCCAGCCATGACTCCGAGGGTCCCGATGAAACTGCGACGGTTGATTCCAGCTCGTGTCATGATCAATGACCTCCCCAAGTAAGAAGACTAGTCAAAAGGCTAATGAGAAGAACTAATAAACGCCAGCGAATCGTTGCGCATACTAACCGAGACTTATCAAGAATTCAATCATTGGGAAATTCTCTGCTCGCGGCAGGCCGCGACTGGTGCCATCCACTCCCGTGTACTATTCTTAGCGGTCAGGTGCAGTCGGTCCGTGAGGGAGAGACTATCTTGAGCGCAGAACATAAATCGCCAGTTGACCAGGCCTTGACTGCCCTGGTCACGCTGTTGCAAGACCGTTGTGCTACCTCGGCAGAAGTATGCCAGGACCATGCGATCGATGTTTCCCGCCATGCACCGGCCGCGCCCGATGGAGTTGTTTTTCCGCAGAATGAAGATGAAGTTGTCGAGATTGCCAGGATTTGTTCGCAGTACCAGGTACCCATGATCCCCTACGGCACGGCCACCGGCGTGGAAGGTGGTGTGATTGCCAGTCATGGTGGCATCAGTATCGATTTAACACGCATGAACCAGGTGCTACGGATCGGACAGCCTGATGCAGATGTTACGGTGCAGCCGGGGGTGACGCGAAATCAGCTCAACCAGGTCTTACAGCAACAGGAGACGGGCCTTTATTTTCCTGTTGATCCCGGGGCGGATGCATCCCTGGGGGGTATGGCTGCGACCAGTGCCTCGGGGAGTGCCGCCGTCCGCTATGGGACCATGCGAGACAATGTACTGGGGCTCAAAGCAGTCCTGGCAGATGGCAGCCTGGTCCGTACGGGCAGTCGTGCGAGGAAGTCTTCGGCCGGTAATGATCTGACCCGCTTGCTGGTGGGATCCGAAGGGACACTGGCGATTATCACGGAGCTGACTCTCCGGTTGTATCCGGTTCCGGCAGCGATGTCGGCGGCTATTTGTCAGTTTCCGAGTATTGCCTCGGCGGTAGAAACGGCCATCGAGTTACTCGGTACGGGAATTCCAGTTGCCCGCATGGAGTTGCTGGATGAAACCCTAATCGAGGCGGTCAACCAGTATAGTGGCTTAGCCTATGACAGGTCCCCAACCCTTTGCTTTGAGTTTCACGGAACACCGGCCCATGTGACTGAGCAAGCCGAACAGGCCGAGCAGATTGCTGCTGGTCATCAAGGACGCGGTTTCCAGTGGACTACGGATGCCGAGCAGCGTGAACAACTGTGGCAGGCCCGTTATGATGCCTACTACGCCTGCCTGGCCTTGCGTGAAAATGCCGTTGCTTACGTGACGGATGTTTGTGTTCCCGTGTCAGAACTGGCCACATGCATTTCCGATACGCAGCATGCACTTGAGTCGGTGACGGTGCCGGCCCCCCTATTTGGCCATGTCGGAGATGGGAATTTTCACGTCGTCTTAATCGTGGATCCCGACAGCTCGGAGGAACTGGCTATGGCCCAGCGGTTGAACCGCTGGCTAATTGAGCGGGCGTTGGCTGCTGGCGGGACTTGCACAGGCGAGCATGGCATCGGGCTGGGCAAGCAGGATTCTTTAGTGGATGAATTTGGCCCGGCAGTTGAGATGATGCAGCGGATCAAGAAAGCGCTCGACCCGTACAACCTGATGAATCCCGGCAAGGTGTTGCAGCTGGCGACGGACACAACCTCCCGAAAGTGAAAACTGGATTCCTTGACAGCCGAAAACGAGACGTTCATAGTGAAGCGGCTTCAAAGGTTGAGATTACGTAATGATTTTGGTCCGTGATACGAGATAAGGAACTGTAAGGATGACCAGGGTAAATCGTCGTACGTTTGTTGGTTCTGCTGCTGCCCTTACTGCCTCCTCGCTGGTGCCAAAGCTTGGCACCGCTGCCGAGAAACCTGCTTCCCAAGGTCGGCCTAAGGACGAGCCATTTGGCTATTGCTTTAATACCAGCACAGTTCGTGGACAAAAGCTGGATTTTAAACAGCAGGTTGAACTGGTTATTGCTGCTGGTTACCAGGCGATTGAACCGTGGATGCGAGATATCCAGGCTTATCAGGAAGCGGGTGGAAGCCTGGCCGATATTAAGAAGCAGTTGGTTGATGCCAACGTGACGGTTGAAAGTGCAATTGGTTTTGCTCGCTGGATTGTTGACGATCCGAAAGAGCGAGCCAAGGGCCTGGAAGATGCCAAGCGAGACATGGGGTTGCTGCAGAAAATAGGTGGCAAGCGAATCGCGGCGCCGCCCGTTGGCGCGACGAACCAAACCGACTTGGATTTGTTTGCCGCAGCGAAACGGTATCACAAGCTGCTGGAACTGGGTCGTGAAATGGGAGTGACGCCCCAGGTGGAGCTATGGGGTTTTTCCAAGTCACTAAGTCGACTGGGCGAGTTAATGTTTGTGGCTGTGGAGAGTGGTCATCCGGATGCCTGCTTGTTGCCGGATGTTTACCATATCTACAAAGGGGGATCTGATTTCCATGGATTGAAGTTGATTAATGGGCGTAGGGTTCACGTGTTTCATGTCAATGATTATCCTGCCCAACCGCCCCGTGAAACGATCGGTGATGCGGACCGGGTTTATCCAGGTGATGGAATTGCTCCGCTGAACCAGATTTTTGGTGACATGTATCGAGCTGGGTTTCGTGGCATGCTGTCGCTGGAGTTATTTAACCGGGACTACTGGAAGCAGGATGCTCTTAAAGTTGCTCGTACTGGTCTGGAGAAGACCCGGCAGGCAGTGCGCAAAGCGTTTGCCAATTAGTAAGGTCCTCGCGGACCGCGGCATCACGAGTTATCAGCGGTTTGCCTGGTAAAAACGGATCAAGGACTGGTCCATTTTTTGAGTGCCATGCGCTGTACTGAACCCCAGTAAAGTCGCACGTCTTCCAACTGGCCCTGGAAGGAGAAATCGTTTTGGTATTCGCCAACGAAGGACCCGGAATCGGCTCCGACGCTGAGTCCATCGGCCGGGCGGCTTCCCACCAGGCCAACCTTAGTCGGCTTGCCGACCGCTTTTCCGTTGACCATCAGTTGCACCAGTCCATCCTTGTCGAGGCTGGCGGCCACGTGGGTCCACTGGTCATTCTCCAGCTTGGGTCCGCTGGCAGTCTTGAGGATCATGCCGGCCCGCAGGGCGAAGACCAGGACACCATCCTTGAGGTACAGGCTATATCCCTGGCTGATACCTCCTTGGGCAATCAGTACCCCGTTTCCATTGGCCGGTTTACACCAGCCGCCGACGGTCAAGGGAATGCCGGAAGGATCCAGTTGTGGCGTGGTTGGCAGTGAAAATGCCGCGCCGCTGCCATCGAGCTTAATCGCTTTTCCCTTGTGTCCGTCTACGATCGATTGCTTGGTCAACTTAGCCGTGGCCGCGTCGGAAAAATTAAACTGGCGGGCCAGCTTGCGTTTGACCTTGCGCTGATTGGTAATCCCAAAGGTCTCGACGGTTCCATCATCCTTGTATTGTTCACGCAGACGTTTGAGTTCTGCTTCCAGTTCTTTTTGGACATCCGCGTAGGCCTCGCGCCCATGGACACTGGTCAATTCGTTCGGATCTTTCTCCAGGTCAAACAGTTCCCATTCTTTCTTCTCGTAGAAGTGAATCAACTTGTACCGTTCGGTGCGAACGCCGTAGTGCTTTTGGACACTATGGGCACCTGGGAATTCATAGTAGTGGTAGTAAACCGATTTGCGCCAGTCGGCGGGAGTGTTGCCGGTCAGGACTTTCGTGATGCTCTTACCCTGCATGTCAGCAGGGATGTCGACACCGGCGATGTCCAGGAAGGTTTCGGCAAAGTCGAGATTCATCACCATGTCCCGGTTGATGCTGCCTGCCTTGACTTTACCAGGCCAGCGAATCAGCAACGGGGTACGGAAGGACTCTTCGTACATCCAGCGCTTGTCAAACCAGCCGTGTTCACCGAGGTACCAGCCCTGGTCCGAGGTATAAAAGACGATCGTATTGTCAGCCAGGCCGGATTCATCCAGGTAGTCGAGGACTCGGCCCACGTTATCGTCGACGGCGTCGATACAGCGGAGGTAATCTTTCACGTAACGTTGATACTTCCAGCGGATCAGGTCGGAGCCTTCTAGCTTGGCCGCTTCGAATTCCTTGTTCTTGGGGCCGTAAGCCTTGTCCCAGTCGGCTCGTTGCTTGTCGGTCAAGCCACGTTGAGGTGTTAGTTTAAGATCGTTGGAATTAAGGTGCTTGGAGACAGTCATGGCCTGCGTGCGGGCGGCACTGGTGCGGCCATTGTAATCGTCAAAGAGCGTTTCCGGTTCGGGCAGCGTCACATCGTTGTAACGGTCCAGGTATTTAGGTCCCGGTTGCCAGTTGCGGTGCGGTGCCTTGTGCTGGTACATCAGGTAAAAAGGCTTTTCCTTGTCACGGCCATTCTTGAGCCACTTGAGGGCCTCGTCTGTGATGATCTCGGTCGTGTAACCGGTATGTTGAACGACGCCTGCCGGTGTTTTCATCGGAGGGTTGTAGTACGGTCCCTGGCCGATGAGAACGTGGTAATGATCAAAGCCGATTGGATCGCTGCGCAAATGCCACTTGCCGACCACGGCCGTCTGGTAGCCAGCTTTCTGTAACAGCTTGGCAACTGTTTGCTGTTTCCCATTGAATGTCCGGCCGTTTCGTTCAAAGCCATTCAAGTGACTGTACTTGCCAGTCAGGATGACTGCCCGGGAAGGCCCACAGATGGAATTGGTCACGAAGCAACGATCAAATCGCATCCCGTCACGAGCGATTCGATCAAGGTTGGGTGTCTTGTTGACTTTGCTGCCATAGCAACTCATCGCCTGGTAGCCATGATCATCTGACATGATGAAGAGAATATTGGGTCGACTGTCTGCTGCCTGTGCGGCCGTTGATAAGGAGGAAACTAGCGAGAGGAAGAATCCCAATCCAAGGAGCAAGGCTCGTCGTGCGATAGGGAGAGTGGAATTCAAGAAGGACATGGGTGAAACTCCTCTGCTGACTTCGACTGAAATTAATAACGTCAACAAGAATTGTGACGGAAACTAAGATGGCCAACAAGGAGAGAGAGGCCGTGGAACTGATGGAGGGTGATGCCTCCAACGGGGCTGGGCGCATAAAAACAGCCCATCCATTGCTGGCTGGGCTGTCGTTTATTGATCGTTTCTAGGGAGCCCCAAAAGGATTGGCGGCTGGTTTGGCCGGAGCTGGCTTAGCACCTGCCGGTGCTGCCCCAAAAGGATTAGCGGCTGGTTTGGCAGCCGGATCGCTGACATCGATACCTCCATCAGGACCAGCTTCCTCTCCAGCGTAGGTAGTGGCTGCGTCACTACCGTTTCCCTGGATTGCTTTGCGGGCTGCATCTGCACCAGGAATTGATTTAACCGTAGCTCGGAAGAGAGCACCAAACGCGCCACCTTTTTTCTCAACTGGTCCTGCCTCTGCTTCGATCGGATTACCCGGATTGGCTGCTGGTGCGGCTCCGAAAGGATTGGCAGCCGGTTTACCGGGCTCTGGTTGGGCTGGCTTGGCTGCTGGGGCGCCTCCTTAGGGGTTGGCTCCGGCTGGTTTGGCTGGTTGTGCTGCTGGGGCGCCACCAAAGGGGTTGGCTCCGGCTGGTTTTGCTGCGGGTTGCGCGGGAGCTGGTTTGGTTGTGGTTGCTGTTTCCGTTGGCAATTCGGGTCGTCGTCGCGTGGTGACGGCCGATGATTGGCCAGCCGGGTTTTGCTTGGTTGCCTGGGCAGTTCCACCGCCGAGAGTACCTGCTTCATCCCCTGAAAAGGGATTGCTGGGATCAAGCTTGGCGTCATCTGGGACTGTTGGCACATTGGCTGGTGCTTGTGGTTGTGGCTTGGGAGCGCGGAGGACCTCTTGTTCTGCGGCCTTGAGTGTTTCATAACGAACGCGTTGTCGTCTTTCCTCGTACTTACGCAGCTCCAGGCGTGCTTGTTGTCGATGAGTTTCAAGGGTGATGCGAACCTTCCCCTGTAGCCGCTGCAGCGAACGATTAACCGGATAGGTGTTTTGAGTGTCTTGAGCTTCTAAGCGAGCACCTACTTGAAAATCCTTGGTTGCCTGGTCGAGACGACCCAACCGCGTGTAGGTAGCTCCGCGAAAATAATAGCAGCGTGGATCTTGGATTTTTTGTTCAATGGCATCACTTAACAGTTTATGAGCCGTATCGAACTCTCCCTCGAAATAAGCGTGGACACCGCGACCATACAAATCTGCCAACAATTCATCCTGTTGTGCCTGCAGCGTGCTGGCGGTCAAGGTGATGGCAAGTCCGATCTGCATCAGAAGATTCCGCGTCATAGCTCATTTCCCTTTTTACGAAACGTTAAGTCACTATATGTTTTGAACCAGTGCTGAGGTGCTTTGATAGAAGGCACCAAGCAGCTTAATTAGAAGATTTTTTGAGTGATTTCATGGTAGTCCATCGCGTAGCATCGGGCAAGGAAGATTAAGAAGAGCAATGGACTGGCTTTTCTCTATTTTTTTCGACTCGAACCCGAGCTGAGGTGTACTCTTTGTGCTGTTATTTTGGAAGATCGTGGGCCGTTTCTCTAAAACGGGAGGAACGGGACCGTTGGGCCTGCTCAGTGAGGTCGTTACAATGACTGCTGTAATGACTTTCCAAATGGACGTAAAGCCTTTGCCTATCAATGCTAGCGTCCGGTGAAAGAGACTGGTTTCCTATCCTTTTTGATCGGGTGAAAAACGAACTATGATCGATTTTCAGTCACTGCCCCGTTATGACCGTCATCAGACCTATGAATGGAATTATGAGCATGTTCCTGAACCGGTCAGCTTGGAGGTGAGGGATGTTCCTGGCGAATGGCAATTTTGTGGATTGCCGGTTGCTTCGCCGCTGGGTGTTCCTGCCGGTCCTTTGCTCAACGGTCGCTGGTGCCTGTATTACGCGAGTCTTGGTTTTGATGTTCTGACGTACAAGACGGTCCGTAGTGGAACTAGGGCCTGTTACGACTTACCGAATTTACAACCAGTTGAATGTGATCGCTTATTTGGTGGCGAAGCGGACTTGCCGGCCACGGAAACCATGTCGGGAAGTTGGGCGGTTTCGTACGGCATGCCTTCTCGGGAACCGGGGGACTGGCGAGCGGATATTGAGTGGACGCGGCGCCAGTTGCCGCCAGAGAAGATTCTCTCCGTTTCGGTGGTTGGAACGGTCCAGGATGGCTGGTCGATCGAGGACTTGGGGGCCGACTACGCTCAATGTGCCCGCTGGGCTAAGGAGAGTGGTGCGGATTGCGTCGAGACAAATTTTTCCTGCCCCAATGTATCCACTTGCGACGGGCAGCTATTTCAACAGCCAGCAGACTCGCAACTAGTAACGCAAATGGTGCGCGACGCGATCGGTGATTTACCTTATATCGCTAAGATCGGCCGTATTCCGCAGCGTGAAGATGCCGAGGCCTTGCTGGCCGCTGTACACGAATCGGTTGATGCGCTGGCGATGACTAATAGTATTGCTTCGACGGTAGTGAAACCTGATGGGGGTTACCTGTTTGATGGCGAGCGGCGCGGCATTTGTGGAGCTGCTACGTTGCAGGCCTCCGTGGAACAGACAGCGATGCTGGCTGAGTTGATTGAAACCGAGCAGTATCAATTGGAGTTGATTGGTGTTGGCGGGGCGGCCTGCTGGTCGGATGTGCAATCTTATTTGCAGGCTGGCGCCAAGGCAGTCCATATTGCGACTGCGGCTATGACCACTCCCTCGACCGCCTGGGAAATTCGTCAGCAGATGGCGACTGAAAACTAGCGGCCAGGAGCACCCTTGCACTGGTGCCGAAGAAGCCGGGATTCGGCCAGTGCAGGACCTTAAAGACAGTGTTGCGACTGTGAAACTGACGAACCCTTGCGTCACGGAGTGAAGCATCCTCCGCTGTTGTGCTGCCGCTAGTCTTTAGGGTCCTACACCGAAAGCCGATGAATACCCGTTGATGAAAGTGCCGGTTTCCCCCACAGATACCGGGTAACCCTCATCACCTACGAAGGTCAGAAACTCCCTATCCTTCCTCCGTACCCTATTCATCGTAAAACTAGATTGTTCATCTGATCCGGAATCTTACGCATATCAAAAACTCTTCCCCGGATTGCTCAAATTGATTCAACCTTTACTGGTTGTACGGGTCGTAAGGCGGTTGGCAGCCGATCGGAGACCATCATGGCCCTGGAATTCTCTTGAATGACCGGTTTGAGTTGTTGAAATTTACCCAGTAAAGGGACTTGGACCGGCTGCCAGTTCCGGTTTTAGAGGGGGTAACGTATTTGTTGGTTTTCCAGGTTTCAACTATTCTTGATTGGTTGAGTCGCTTTCACGTGGAACCCAGCTATGATCCGGACAGCTAGTTGCCGCTTTACCGTTGCCATGCTGTTGTTCTGTGCAACCGTGATTTACGGACAAGATCCGCTCTCGGGTCGAATCGATCAGTTGATTGAAGCCAAGTCCAATGGAAAGGTGGCTGGTCCGGCCAGTGACGCTGAATTTTTACGTCGCAGCTACTTGGATCTCAATGGAATCGTACCGACAGCTGCCGAGGTCCGTAGCTTCTTGGCGGACAAGAATCCCCAAAAACGGTCGAAGTTGATCGATCAATTGCTCAATAACGATGTTTACTCACGTCGCCTTCGCGAGGCGTTCACGGTGATGTTGCTGGAACGGCGCACGGGTTCCACGGTACCGATTGGTCAGTGGAATTCATTTCTTGAATCTTCCTTTGCCAGCAACAAGCCATGGGATCAGATTGTTCGTGAGATCATCCAGGCGGATGCCAGTAACGATCAAACCCAGGGCACGCTTAAGTTTTTCACGGCGACTGGTCGGACTGTCCACGACCAGATGACGCAGGACGTGGCGCGACTCTTTCTGGGTATGAATATTCACTGTGCGAAGTGCCATGATCATCCTACCGTCGATGAATTCAAGCAGGCGGATTACTTTGGTCTGCTGGCTTTTCTCAACCAGAGCAAGGCGGCCAAGCACACCGCTAAGAACCAAACTTTCCTGGTGGAGGGAGTAGCCACCGGAAAACTTGAATTCCAGAGCGTATTTTCACCAGACGAGAAAGACCAGGTTGGTCCGCGCTTGCCCGGTGGCAAGGAGGTCCCGGTTCCCGTCTTTGAAAAGGGTGAGGAATTGGCTCAACCGGCTGCGGACGGATTACCGGGCGTTCCCAAGTTTCAGCCACGGCAAATCCTGGCCAAGGAACTGACTGCGGCCAGTAACCGCCGCTTTGTTGAGAATAGTGTCAATCGCTTTTGGTACCTGATGATGGGTCGGGGACTGGTCCATCCGCTGGAGATGATGCATGCCGAGAACCCGGCTTCGCATCCGGAGTTATTAAAGCTGCTGGCCGATGAATTTGTGGCTCACAAATTTGATGTGAAGTGGTTATTGGGCGTTCTGGCACGGACCCGGGTTTATCAGCGTGCCAGCCTTTTGCCAGCCGGCGTGGCGGTCCAGGAGGTAACGCCAGAATCGTACCGGGTTGCTAACGCCAAGGGGATGACGCCTGAGCAAACTGCCTGGAGTATTATGCGGGTTACGGGTGTCCTGGATAAGATTAGCAAGAAGAAGCGCCCGGAGGATTCGGGGTTCAATGTCAAGGATTATATTAATGGTCGCATTCCGCCCCCGGACAATTTGATCGACACGATGCTTTTGTTTACATCGATCTTTGGTAATCCACCGGGCGAAGCTGAAGTTGAATTTCAGCCGTCGATGGGCCAGGCATTATTCCTCATGAACGAGAGATTGATTCTTGACTGGCTTAAACCGGTGGAAGGTAGTTTCATCGGGCGAGTTGAAAAGATAAAGGATTCCCAGCAGGTGGCCGGGGAGTTGTTCACCACCATCCTGGCCAGGAATCCCAGCGAACAGGAAGCGAACGATTTTGTGCAGCACCTGGAAAAGAATATCACGCGGCGGACAGCGGCCATCAGTGAATATGCTTGGGCATTGATCACGTCGGCGGAGTTTAAACTGAACCACTAGTTAGAAGTCCTTTTGTTATGCATCCATTTCAATGCCATAGTCCGCAGCATGAGTTGTCGCGACGCCAGGTGTTGGGCACATTTGCCGGCCTGGGGGCGGGTAGCCTGTTGAGTCCATTGGTTGCAAATGAGATCAAATCAAAACAAAAGCAGGTGTTATTGATTTGGCTTGACGGTGGCATGAGCCAGTTAGAAAGCTGGGATCCTAAACCCGGAACTGAGTTTGGCGGGCCATTTCGTTCGATTCCCACCACCCTGCCGGGGATTCATGTCAGCGAGCTGATGCCTCACACGGCCCAGCAGATGCAGCACTTGGCGGTTGTTCGCAGCATGTGCACCAAGGATGAAAATCATTCGAGCGGTGTGCCGAGAATTTTGCGTGGCGACCCTAAGAACCGCGGTGTCACGTATCCGTACATGGGCGCAGCAATGGCTCACTTGAAGGGGAAATCTGATAACGAGTTACCCAACTACATATGGGTGAAACCAGGATCGGGTGGATTCATGTGGCAGCACGGCGGTTTTCTCGGTGCCAAGTATGGGGCCTTGGCGCGCGGTGACGGTAAACCACCTGTCCACATCAATCGACCACCGGGCATTGACGATCAGGGTGACCAGGTTCGCAATGACATTCGTAAGCGGCTCAATAAGTCGTTTCAAAAAGGTCGCCGTAGTGCTGAAGTGGAGGCCTATGATTACTCGTTTCAAATGGCAGAAAAGCTGATTCGACGGAAGGACTTGTTTGCTGACTTCACACCGAAAGAGTTGGAACGGTATGGATCTCATCCGCTCGGCCGCCACATCCTGCAATCGAAACGTTTGATTGAAGAGGGAGTCTTGTTTGTGCAGTGTCACTCCTATCACTGGGACACCCACGGTGACAACTTCAACATGCACTTGGATCTTGTACCACAGATCGATAAACCGTTTGCGGCACTCATTGAAGACTGGCATCAAAGTGGCCTGCTCGACAACGTGCTCGTGTTGCTGATGTCTGAATTTGGCCGTACTCCCAAGATCAACCAGCGGTTAGGTCGCGACCACTGGCCAGAAGCGTGGTCACTGGCGATGGCCGGTTGTGGCTTGAATCGAGGCCTCGTACTTGGCAAGACCACGCCCAACGGTGCCTGGGTTGATGACCAGGAATATGATATTGGCCATATTTTTCATACAGTTTTCAAGGCGATGGATATTGATGCGTCGACGACGGAATATCACAACAATGGTCAGCCACTCCCTATCGCCCATGACGACTATGGACCCATCAAGGAGTTGTTAGCATGACACACTTGATGGAACGTCAACTCGATGTCACCAAGGCCTGGGCTGAAAAGAAGTTCCAATGGGAGCGCCAGGTGACGGCGATCGAGTTCAGTCCTTGCGGGAAATTTCTTGTCGCCGCCGGTATTGATGCGCAGTTACAACGCTGGGAACTGGCAACCGATGAACGGGTAGCTATCAAGGGACATGCCGGTTGGGTCGGTGACCTGGCGTTTCATCCGGATCAAAAACGACTTTACTCGGTCGATTATCATGGAGGACTATTTTGCTGGGACTACACTGGGGCCCAACCCAAACAACTGTGGAGTAAACCGGATGCTCACCAGAGTTGGGTCAGGAAAGTGGCGGTTAGTCCCGATGGCAAGCATGTGGCTACCGGTGGCAATGATCGTGTCGTCAAGCTCTGGTCTGCCACTGGTCAAGCGACCCTGGAATTGACAGGACATGAAGGCTATATCTTCAGCCTGTTGTTTCATCCGGACAGCAAGAGCCTCTTTTGCGGTGACCAAATGGGCAAGGTGAAGCAGTGGGATGTTGCCAGTGGCAAGTTGATCCGCGAGTTGGACCTGACTGTGTTGCACACGCGACTGGAGAATTTCCTGGCCGAAGTCGGTGGCGTAAGATCGCTGGCCTACGACGCGAAACGTGACCTGTTAGCCTGTGGTGGTATGACCAATGCCAAGAGCAACGCGTTTTGTCCAGGAGATCCGCTGGTGGTCTTGATGGAGGTCAAAACAGGTAAAGAGAAAATGCAACTTAAGCCGACGATCAAGGCTGACGGTCCAGTCAATGGCTTGCAGTTTCTTCCCGATGGTACACTGGCCGGAATTGGGGAAGGGGCTGCTGGGGCCTCCCTGTCATTTTGGAGCATTGAAAAGCCAACTCCGATTCATGCAATCAAGATGCACAGTGGCTACGAAGTAGCGCTGCATCCCGACGGCTGGCAATTAGCCGTCTCTCGTTTTGAAACGAACGGCCGCAGTGGTAATGGCAGGCACTCAACACCAGAGACTTACGTCAGTAACGACGGCCTGATTGAGCTCTACCAGCTCTACGAAAAGCCGGCTGCTGAGCCAGCGAAGTAAGCTGTCGCCAGCTTTCGCTCATTGCCTGAACTTTCCCGGTTACTGTTTCTTTCCGGGCAGGTCTTTCTCGGGCATCTCGGCATAGGGGCGCGGAAACTGTGCATCGGTCTTTTTTAACCAGGCTTGCAGTTTCGCCTGTAGCTTCCCGGCCCGAGCCGGTTGTTGCTGGCTGAGATCACGTTGTTCTCCGATGTCAGTGCGGAGGTTATAGAGGACGGGTGCGTGACCGCCGTAATACTGGATGTACTTGTAGTCGCCGGAACGAATTGCTGATCCCATCTTGTTATCACCGTGGAAGGCGAAATGGGGATAATGAAAGTAGATGGCATCGCGATCGAGTTGACCGCTACCGGTTAGTTCCGGAAACAAACTTACTCCATCGTAACGTTTTGGATCGTACTTAGCCTTGGCTGCTTCCAGGAAGGTTGGGACAAAATCCATCGTGATCACTGGTTTGCTGCTTTCGCTACCAGCCTTTACTACACCCGGGTAACGAATGATCAGGGGCACTCGAATTCCGCCCTCGGAGAGGTAACCCTTGGCATCCTTGAGGGGTTTGGCGGAACTGTAGCCAGCCAAGTTGCCATTGTCGGACGTGAATACCACGAGTGTATTTTTTGCGATACCCGCGGTATCGAGAGATTTAAGAACTCGGCCAACGGCTATGTCCATCCCTTCCACCATTGCCTGGTAATGTTGCTGGGGTGTCGGTTTCTGATCTCCGCTTTGTTTCCGCAACAGATGATCCGGCGCCTGGATTGGGTAGTGGACCGTGTAATGCCAGAGGCAGAGAAAGAACGGTTGTTTCTGCTTGCTTTGTGACTGGATGTAATCGATGGCTCTGGCTGCCATCGTATCGGGCAGGTAATCACCGGGCTGGCCTTTTTCCATGTTTGGAATTTTATAGGGCGCAAAGAAGGTCCCCGGGCCACCCATTCCACAGCCGCCAATATTCAGATCAAAGCCCTGTTTTTCGGGCAGGTACTTTCGTTCTTGCTCGTTTCGATAACTTCCCATCAAGTGCCATTTGCCGATGAACGCGGTAGCGTAGCCAGCCTGCTGGAGTGTTTCCGCTACGGTTTCATAGTGGGTGGGAAGGTAGTTAAGCGATTTGCCAGGCCCCATGGTTTTGTTGCGATTGTAGAACTGCCAGCGATCCGGCAGATGATTGGTGACCTTGACGCGACCGGGGGCCAGGCCAGTGACTGCAGCGGCCCGGGTTGGCGAACAGACAGGGGCGGCCGCGTAAGCATCGGTAAAACGCATCCCCTGCTTTGCCAGCCGGTCAATGTTAGGTGTTGTGAACTGGGGACTTCCCTGGCAGTTGAGGTCTTTCCATCCTAAGTCATCAATCATGATGAACAGAATATTGGGTTGTTCGGCAGCAGTTTGTGCAGCTACATTGCTTACCGACAAGATGGTTAGCAGCGCTAGTCCTGTTAGAATGCTGTTTGAATTGGCGCGGGAAACCATGGTCGACATTCCTCGGATGTTTGCGGAAGTTGAACGTACCAAGGAAAGATGACTGCATTGGAGAGTGTATCGCAACCCTTCTTTGTGGGGATTCGACGAAAGGCTGCTGGCCGTTGTTAGACTGCTGTCGAGCCAGCCAGGAGAGCGGCTGGTGGTCCGCTACCGGTTGGTCAGTTGGAGCGCTTCCCCGGTTGTTTCTGCTGTGGGTTCGAAAGAGGCCATGACTTCTGGAACCGAAGTGGGTAGCGTTTGTCGTTGCAGGAACTGTTCGCAGAGGGCGCCTACCAGGAAACATACGCTGACCAGAATTCCCGCGAGAATTTGTTGGCGCATCGTGGATTGGATCATAAGGTTAACCTTCCGCAGGATGGGACCAAACTGGCTTTCGATAGCCTGGCAGACCCCAGTTGTTTTGAAATCAGCGGAACTGGGAGTCCCAGTCGCTAGTTCCATTGGAAGGATAGCACGCGGAACGGACGGTTTGAGAAAAAGTCCTGTAATTCCCTAAGTTGTCTCAAAGGAAAGAGTTAGGCGAATAAGGTCTAGCCGATAAGAGGTCTTGCCGGGCGTTGGCCAGTAAAAAAACCGTGGCGGCGCCGGTTGGCGCCACCACGGTCTTAGAAAAATACCTCCGGTCGATTTGCGACGAGTGGAGTCGCTGCGAGACTGGCGTGCGTCGGGCGTGCTCTGCACAAGCCCCTGAAATGACCCAGGCCAACGCTGTAAATTTGGTCCCTCTGCCGTAATGTCGACCGAAAGGTATGGTAGTTTGATTCTTGGTAGATGTTATTTATGGTCAGCGTAAAGTCAACTGACCAACTTGGTTTTATTGTAGCGATTATCCTTTCAGAACAAAACTAATCATCGGCAGTTGGGGCGATTTGATTGCGAAGAAACCTTATTTTTGTCTTACTTTTGAGAGTTGCCTGGGCTACGGGTTGAATTTTCTTTTTTTGGCCAGCAACTTCATCGCCTAGCTTACCACTGAAATGGGAGTTATTAAGATGCAGAAGAAATCACTTATTCCGGCAACCTGGACAGTACCTGAGATATTTCGTGAGCGCTTGGGTCGGCGTATTGGACGTCAGCGGATGATGGTCGCTGATGGCCACTTGTTGCTAGTACTCCAT
>CAZXJC010000630.1:0-3843 GCA_964640885.1 uncultured Pirellulaceae bacterium
AGGATACGGGGTCCTTCCGCGGCAGCAAGAGATCCAAAACACAAGATAAAGGACCAGGCAAATCGCGTCCAGAGAAAATTAAGCCGGCTCGCCATAAAAAGATTCAATACTTGAAAATACGATAATCGTGAAAAGAAAGTGTCAAACCAACTTCCTGAATCATCTTCATCCAGCTTAGTCGCCGGTAGCAAGAGCGTGAATGCCCCTCGGCCGACAAAATCAACTACGGTTTTTCCTCATCGGAACAGCGGCAGACATATTGGCCACAACCGGGACAACCGGTCCCATATTTCCGTTGTACTGCCTCATTTAAGTCAACACCTGCAACGTTAGCAATCGTCGTCAGCCAGGCTAGAACATCAGCAAACTCGCCCAACTTCTCCTCGTGCGATCCATCACGCAAGGCGGCGGCCAATTCACCCACCTCTTCGATCAACCACATAAAGGTACCATCGATACCCCGAGCGACATCTTTCTCCAGATACATCGTTCGGATTAACTCCTGGAAGCCTGCCAGTGAAATTACACTATCAGGAGTATCGGGCAGTTCACTCACACACATGGATCCCTTCCATTGAACGCTGTTGAGGCAAGAGCACAAATATCAAACGCAGTTACCGTACTGGATACATCTACTCCTGACAACCATAATTTCCTGTTGCCAACTCCGGGCCAGCACCCTTTGCAGGGCAGCCGACTCTCCTACAATGAAGAGGTTACTCAGAGAGAAGTCGTTTGCTCCTGCTACAGGACCACACTTGATGCCAGCATACTATCCCGCAGCAAAGGTCGGCGACATTCCCGAGGGAAAGGGAATCGCCTACGCCATCAACGGCCGAATGGTTGCTATTTTCCGAGAAAATGACAGCTATTTCGCCATTGACGATTTCTGCCCTCACATGGGAGCCTCCCTGGCTCCTGGCTACCTGGAAGAAGGGATCGTCACCTGCCCCTGGCATGCCTGGCGATTCTGTGTTCATGACGGTACCTGGTGTGACAATCCAAAAATAGGGATTGACCGGTTTGACGTGCGAGTCGAGGGTGATGAAATCCAGGTTGCCGTTCCAGATGAGTCACCGCCGGAAACTTCTGACTCATAAAAAACGGGGCGCAATTTTAAAATTGCACCCCGTTGAAGAACCGCGGCAACCATCTCTACTTGCCGTCAGTAATCATCACATCAATTTTCATTTTCAGCTGTTGGCTAATGGTATTATCACCAACGCTGATCTCCATCTCCATGTTCTGATCGATGTGGCTCTTAACCATCTGGCCACGCGTGTTATCAAAATACATCGTTCCTTTAGAATCCTGTTTTTTGACTTTCACCGTCGCTCCCGCCAGCACGGGATTCTCAATCTTGCCGAAGTTCATCTTGATCACTAAACCGATCTTATCAAGAACCTTGCCGTTGACCGTCTCTTCTCCCTGGTAGGAATACTTGGTCTCCACGTTCTGTTTACCGAGTGGGTTATCGAGTGCAAAACTGTTCGTCCAGGTATCTCCCTCATCAACCGGTGTTGTGGGGAAGGTCGTAGCAGCCTGGGTCAACATCTGTTTAAAACTATCCTTGTTAAACATTCCTTGCAGCAAATCTCCGCCAGGTGTTTCTTTTAGCTTCTCAAAGAATTCGTTCGGAACTTCCACTTCCACGAGCTTGCCACTCGGTGCCATTTTGACTTTAAACTCCGCCTTGGTTAGCGTCTTAAATAATGGAGCGATGGGCGCAATCAGACCTTCCGGTTTTTTCTTCTCGGCAGAGTCGTATTTCATCGCGGTTCCTGGAGGACCATTCATTTCCATACGGATACGAGTAATTTTTTGACTAATGCTGGCAACGCCAGCAGAGTCGACAGCTTGAACCTTCTGCAGCATTTCAATCTTCTGATTCATCTTCATTTCAACGTTCTGACCCACGACACTCATTTTCATGTCCATGGCCTGGTCCATCGCATAAACAAACTGCTCGCCCTGCTTGAACTGATATCGCAAGGTCTTACCAGCTTGCACCGTTTGACTCGTGGCACAGACTGCTACCATGGCGAGGACCATGACACTCAGCAATTGCAAGAACCGTTTAGACATTTCAACCACCTTTCAGGAAAAATTCGAACTACATGACTGATTATTAGAAGATTGACATCTCGCCTTGGCAACGGCCAAAAAGATCCTCTCAAACCAACCATCCCTATTTATATGCTTCTCGAGTCGCCGATTCCATGGAGAAATTAGCTAAAAATGAGCACCTCGGGCCTTTTTCAAGGTTTGTTGACAAGCGTGACCGTCGTCTCCAAGGAACTAGTCATTTGACTGCTCAACAACAGGTCGCGAAACTTCGACTCCGTGGCCAGCCGTTGAGTCATTTTACTGCTCAACATCCGCCCCTCGGCTGTGGCAAAAAAGACTTCCCCTGACATTTCCTGTGACTTGATTCTAAGTTGCTGGCGCGGCGCATCCTGATCCTCAGCCGGTAGCAGTTGCAACTGGCCCTGAACTTTTATTTGCGCAGCAACCGTTTTCAGCCGTTGCAGATTGGCAACATACTGATATGTCGTCTTCATCTTCAGTTCACCCAATGGGGTTACCAGCGGCGAATCGGATTCCCAACGGTCACCTGGTTCCACTACTTCGAGGGGTAAAATGCCGTGGGATTTTTGCAGCGTTTGAGTTAGCCCGGAGGTCGTAAAGACGTCCTTCAAGCGGCTCTCCTGAGGCACTTGATCCAGAACAGCCTGGGCCTGTCGACTCAACTCTACCTTCTGAACCACGCCCCGTGGCGTCATCACGACTCGAAATGGCTTGCCGATCAGTGGCTCTAACGGGGCCGCAATTTGAGCTGCTTCCCCGACAGCCTTTTCACTGGCTGCCGAATCGTACACAACCGGCTTAACCTTTGGGTTCTTCAACTCGATGCGGATCCTCGTAAAGGATTGGTCCATCGTTGCCTGGCCAGCCGCACCGATCTCCAAGATTTTCCAACTCATTTGCATGATCATGCTTAACTGGACTTCAATCGCCTGGTCGGCAATACGCGTTTTACTCGCTGTCTGCTGTCGAAACGTCACCTCGTAAACAGCCCCTGGCTGAAATTTCCAGCGCAGTGGTTCCTGCCCGGAAAGCAGCGATTCTGCCAGTAGCAGATGGCTACTGGCAATCAAACCCAGCAACAGGACTAATCGCTCGAGCTGTAGTCGTTTCATTAGGAGTTCTCTCTTTCCCCAACGTTTAGACTTCAAGCGTCTCCCCCGGAGCCAACACCTGCGGTTCCGCCTCGGTTTGTTGGCGAACTTCTTCCGCCCACTGCTCCGCATCCTGCTCGATTGGGGGCCAAGTATTGTAATGGGCTGGCGCGACACGTTGAGGCCGGATCAATTGAACCGCCTTCAAGGCATCGGCCGGTCCCATCGTAAAGAAGTCACCGATCGGCAAAATGGCCAATTCGATACCCGCGTCCCCAATCAGCTCCATATCAGCAAAAAGTGCGGTATCACAGGCAAAATAGATTTTCTTCTCGTCAATCGTCAACAAGAAGCCGGCCGGGTTCCCCCCATAAGAACCGTCGGGCAATTGCGAGCTATGATGAGCCAGCGTCATCTTCACGTGCCCAAAGGGTAACGCTACGCCTCCCCCGAGGTTCATTCCAACTGCATTTTTAACACCGTGCTGTTCTTGAAACCACTGGGCGATTTCATAAATAGCCACCACCGTAGCACCGGTTCGATTCGCGATCGCTGCAACGTCAGCAACATGATCGAAATGACCATGTGAGACAAGAATATAATCTGCATCTACCTCAGCTGCCTTTACCGGAGCTGTTGGCGACTCATCCAAGAATGGATCGAG
>CAZXJC010000631.1:0-5771 GCA_964640885.1 uncultured Pirellulaceae bacterium
GAGAGGAGTCCCCTTTCGTACTCTAATTGCAAGGGACCGCGAAAGACCGCATCTCTCACGGACTCCGGATCCAGTTCGCACAATTGAGCCATTTGCTGCCAGGCGGTTTGATGCTCAAACAAGAACAGGACATTTCCCAGGTCAAAGAAAACGAATGGCTTCTTTTCCGGGAAGGTTAATGGCTGGTCCATGTGGGCCACCTCCTGGTTACGAGCTGCCTTCGGCAGCTCAGCAAGCCATCTGTTCATCTGCTTAGAGCGGCTTGAGGCGAATTTTTCGGTACGATGCCACCGATGGTTTACCGCCATGAATCTGCAAACCGATAATTCCCTTGGTGGCGATCTTGGCCTCTTTCTCCCGGTAGTCCACCGTCCGGTAGCCGTTGAGCCAGATTTGGATCCGATTTCCCTGGCAATGAATGACCAGGTCATTCCAATCATTTTTCTTGAGGACCTTTACTATTTCAGCCTGCTCCCCTTCGGCCAGCATTTTCCTTCGGCGCGACTCATCGTAGAGTGCTCCCCAGATCACACCTGGCTTCCAAGCTCCCATATCGCATTGATAGCCAATCACTTCGTGGTGATTGGGAATCCGGCGACTTCGAAACTGGATGCCAGCATTATTGCCCGGGCCAACCAGCTTGGCCTGCAATCGCAATTCGAAATCCCCATAGGACTTGGTCGTACAGAGAAACTCGTTATTGGCAATTGAACTTTTCAGGGAACCCGCTACGATCGCTCCTTCGCGAACGGAAAAAATTTCTTTCTTTCCCTCCCAACCAGCCAACGTTTTACCATCGAAGAGGGAGACAAATCCAGCTTCTTCTGTCGGCTCGTCCGCCGGTAGCGAAGAAACAGGAATGACAAGCAAAAGAAACAGGGCGAGCGTGCGACAGCGACGAGACACTTGCATTTTAAACAACCTCATTTCATGATTCAGCGCAGCAAGCTGCCAACTCCGGCAACTCCTGACAAAAGCAGCAAGAACCGTTTCAGCTTCTTGACGAGCATACCTGATGGCATGCGGAAACAACAGCCATCGTTTCATTTCATTCCGAGAGCTTCAATAAACCGAACGGTTCCCGTGCTAGTATCTGCTAGCCTAGCTGTCTAAAATAGTTCTTCTACGTGTCGGCAGGCTCGCATCACGAAAAGCTGCCTTCCAGTCGAAGGCCCTGACTTCCCGTTGCACCCCAAGAGTGGTCCATCCAGGAATCATTCTGCACCTCAACCATTGATCCATTGCAAGGAAAGATTCATGTCACAGTCGCTGAACAAGTACAGTGCTCGCATCACGCAGCGTATAAGCCAGGGCGCTTCGCAAGCCATGCTCTTCGGAACCGGACTCACTGAAGAGGACATGACAAAAGCCCAAGTCGGCATCGCTAGCGTGTGGTATGAAGGAAACACCTGCAACATGCACCTCAACGATTTAGCACAACATACCAAGGAAGGTGTTACCGCAGCCGACTTGGTGGGCATGCGATTCAACACCGTGGGTGTGAGTGACGGGATCTCCATGGGAACAGAGGGGATGAGTTATTCCTTACAATCTCGGGACCTGATTGCTGACTCAATCGAAACGATCATGGGTGGCCAATGGTACGACGCCCTGATTGCCTTACCGGGCTGTGATAAAAACATGCCTGGTTGCTTGATGGCCATGGGCCGGCTCAACCGCCCTGCCCTAATGATTTATGGCGGCACAATTAAACCCGGAACACACAACGGTGAAAAACTCGATATCGTCTCTGCCTTCCAATGCTACGGACAATTCCTGGCCGGTACGATTGACGAATCAACGCGTCATGAAATCGTCAAACGATCCTGTCCGGGAGCTGGTGCCTGTGGCGGCATGTACACGGCTAACACCATGGCCAGTGCCATCGAAGCGCTGGGAATGAGTCTCCCCTATAGTGCTTCGATTCCCGCCGAAGACAAAGAGAAGGTTGACGAATGCCATCAGGCGGGTGCGGCGATCCTGAATTTACTTCAGCAAGACATCAAGCCTCGCGACATCATGACCCGAGAAGCCTTTGAGAATGCCATGGTAGTCGTCATGGCGTTGGGCGGTTCGACCAACGCGGTACTGCATCTAATTGCCATGGCTCGCTCCGTTGAGATCGATTTGACCATTGACGATTTCCAATCCGTGAGCGACCGCACTCCGTACCTGGCTGACCTCAAGCCGAGTGGCCGTTACGTCCAGGAGGACCTTCATCACATCGGTGGAACTCCCGGCGTAATGAAATATCTGCTGGAAAAAGGGTTCCTACAAGGTGACTGCTTGACTGTTACAGGCCAGACACTCGCCGAGAACCTGGCCCCCTTGCCGGAACTCAATGAAGACCAGGAAATTATTCAACCTGTTGAAAAACCAATCAAGGCGACTGGGCACTTGCAAATTCTCAAGGGCGACCTGGCACCGCAGGGAGCCGTCGCCAAGATTACGGGAAAAGAAGGCCTTGTCTTTACAGGTACCGCAAATGTTTTCGATTCTGAAGAGGAGATGCTTAATGCACTGGAAGAAGGAAACATTAACAAGGGTGACGTGATCATCATTCGCTACGAAGGACCTCAAGGTGGTCCAGGCATGCCTGAGATGTTAACACCTACTTCTGCCATCATGGGCGCTGGCCTGGGTTCCGACGTTGCCCTGATGACAGACGGACGCTTTTCCGGCGGCTCGCACGGTTTCATCGTGGGTCATATCACCCCGGAAGCCCAGGTTGGAGGACCGCTCGCCCTGGTGAAAAACGGAGATACCGTGACCATCGATGCTGAAGGCAGACGAATCGACGTGGATGCGAGTGAAGAAGAGTTAGCGAAGCGAAAAGAAGCCTGGGAAGCTCCGCCTTTGAAGGCAACTCGTGGGACACTCTACAAATACATCAAAAATGTAAAGTCTGCATCTGAAGGCTGCGTTACCGACGAGTAAACTGAGCCTAAATCAGCACCAGCGAAAACGAGCCACTAGATTTTCTTGCCGGTTCCTTTGGTCAGGGCCATGAAAGCAGATTCCAAATTCACTTCTTCCTCCCGGAAGAGGGTCAGCCGGTGTCCCGCAGCAACTAGAGCTGCAGACAATTCACTGTAATCTGTTGCCTCTGGAGTGAGCATCACCGTCAATTGCCCAGCGTTCTCTTCAATCGAATCAACATCCCCATGCTGCTCCAGTAGCCTCGCCGCTGCACTCAGGTCACCAGCCACACCAATTTGCAGTACGACTCGCTGCCGTACCTGCTGCATGACGTCCTCCACAGCTGAATTGACCGTCATGACTCCACGATCGATGATGCCAATCTTATTACAGATGTCCGCCAACTCCGGCAAAATATGACTGGAAACAATAATCGTCTTACCCATCTCCCCCAGTCGTCGCATGAGATTTCTCATTTCAATCCGGGCACGCGGATCGAGCCCACTTAAGGGCTCATCCAACAATAGCACCTGGGGATCATGCAAGAGGACTCGTGCCAGTCCCAATCGCTGGGTCTGGCCACGGGATAAGGTATTGGCAAATGCATCCCGTTTGAAATCCAAATCAACAATCTCAAGCATCTCTTCGCACCGCTGCCGACGTGCAGGCCCCTTAATTCGATAGGCCGCAGCAAAAAACTCCAGGTACTCAATCACTTTCATGTCATCGTAAACACCAAAAAAGTCGGGCATATAGCCGACCAGGCGACGGATCTCTTTGGGCTTGGTGTAGATTGAGTGTCCGCAAACGTAAGCTTCTCCCCAAGTGGGATTAAGCAGGGTTGCAATAATCCGCATGGTGGTTGTCTTGCCGGCACCATTGGGCCCGATGAAGCCAAACAGATCCCCCTCCTCAAGGTCTAGTTCGATCTTCTGGATGGCATACATCTCGCCATACTTTTTAGTCAGATCAACAGTTTTAATCACAGGAGCATTAACCTTTCTTATACTTCAAGTTCCCTGCCATTATAGCATCGACTCAAGGGGTCACCGTTGCCGAAACTGGGAAGACCAGTCGGTAATAGGTCCAGCGCCCCGTAACATCTTTCGAAACGGTTCCGTTCGTTAATAAGTCACTCCCCTGCTCTTCGGACCGGCCAACCAGGACAACGCGGTTCCAGTCCAGTTGTTCACTCACATCCAGAAATTGCTGGTAATGATGAGCCAGCTTTGTATACCTGAGCCCACCCGCCTTGTTATGAAACATCAACATTTCCACAATGCGTGGCACATCAAAATCATCCTGTGCCCAGGTTTGAATCGCCTCCGACTGCCGGACGAGTCGCCGGCGGAGTAAATAGGCTTCAGTTGCCCGCACATACTCCGCCAAGTTGCTAATTCGCAGTACCTCTCCCGCATCAACAGCATTTTCGATCACGTAAACCTGGTTTCGATGATAGACGCGACAATCGTGCAAAGAAAATGGAAAGGGATTACTCAATTCACCCTGCAAAACGCCCTGCCGGTCAATATAAAGGCCGGAGACCACATCAAGGTCACAGGTAGTCCACCAGCGGGCATTGAGCCCCCGGCAGGAATCATCTTGAATTGGTAATCCCCGGACGGTTCCCTGGACCACTGTGGTGGCCTGCTCGGGTAAAGTAATCGAATACTGCTGCTTAATCGAAGTGCTGGTCGAACGGGTACCGAGTCCTCCCAGGCCATTTCCGGGCAGACCTTGCCAGCAGGTAAGACAAGACAACTGGTCATCAACTGACGGTTCGATAGGCTTTGGCTTGATCTGTAAATCATAAGTACGCGGCTGTGGACTTAGGACATAAGCCCAACTCGTGCCACGCAATTGTGAAGACTGAACATCGTAGTCCACGATATCCAATTGGTTTACGTGCGTCTGTTGCGACTTGAAACTCATCGACATCAACAGGGCTAAGAAAGAAAATCCAACGACAATGGAAGGAAATGTAATCCAGGACCAGTGAAAACGATCCCATTTTTTAAGCAGCCAGTAATCCAAGGGGCCAATCAAAACAATATAGACGGCCAACAGTCCCACGATCCAATAAAAGCGAACCAGGGTAACCCCTTTGAATTGTCCAAGGGCAGCTCGCAACTGGCCACTTAAATCCCGATATCCAAAATGAGAAACTTGGGATCCCGTTCCACTGCTATCCGATGCCCCCAATGACTCTTCGCCTAACGAAATGCGTCGCAACAATCGTGGCCGCGCGGGCCAGTCTACGAAAGGAGGACGATCCAAATCCACGGCTACAAAAATTACCTGTCCAAATCCAATTAGTTGCCGGATGACCATGGGGCGCTGCCCCGCGTCACCAACACCATCGTAAGCTTCGATGCGACCCTGCACACTCTCTAGCACTGTCATCCGGGTTAGAGGTTCCGCAGCCGCCGGTTCAAGCGGATCCTTGGCACCAGCGTACATCTCCAATCCAGAAGTCTTCCATAGGCCTTCTACGAACTGAAACGATCCTGGCACGAGACGAGTCCAGTAACTGTCCGGAGCCAACAGTTCTTTTCCACGGGATCCAATACAGATCACGATCTCACCACCTAGCCGCAACCATTGCTCGAGGGCCTTGAACCTTGCCTCGTCAAGTCCCTTCAGAAAATCGGGATGACTGGTGGTCACCACGATTTGGCGAACTCCTTCCAATCCATACCAACGATCTGGAAACGAAGTAAAGTCCGGCAAGCGAACCACCTTAACCGGTTGGCTCTGGCTGCCGAGAGCTGCCTCCAGGTTCATCTCCGCACCAATCAAAACTACCCGGTCGACCGTCGACCTGATCATTTCAGGCAACTGACGGGAGGAAT
>CAZXJC010000632.1:0-9070 GCA_964640885.1 uncultured Pirellulaceae bacterium
AATGAAACCCATGCCGGTCGCGATCGAAAAAATACGCTGTATCCAAACCGCACCAGCCGGCATCCGGCTGGTCATCGTCAAGGTCGAAACCAGCCACCCCGGCCTCTACGGACTCGGCTGTGCCACCTTCACCCAGCGCCCCCTGGCCGTCGTGGAAGCGGTGACGCAATACCTTGCTCCTTTCTTGCACGGTCGCGACATTGATCAGCTCACCGACATCAACCAGGCGGCCAACATGAGTTCCTACTGGCGCAATGGCCCCGTCCTTACTAACGCGCTCTCGGGAGTCGACATGGCCCTCTGGGACTTGAAGGGAATACAGGCCAACATGCCAGTGCATGACCTGCTCGGTGGCAAATGCCGAATGGCCGCGCCGGTCTACGTCCATGCCAGTGGCAACACGATCGAAGAGACCTGCCAGCAGGCCAGCGAACTTTGGCAGCAGGGATTTCGGCACGTGCGACTGCAAGTAGCCGTCGACGGCCAGGCTACCTACGGCACCAAGTCAGACCTACAAGTGGCAGCAGAAGTTGACAGCCCCACCAATCCACACAATCTTTTTGAACCGGCTGATTACGTTCGACTAGCGCCTCAGTTGTTTGCCACCGCACGTGACCAACTGGGAGATGAAATCGAACTGCTCCATGACATTCATGAAAGGCTGCCCGGCCCCCTCGCTCTGCAACTGGCCTAGGACCTGGAGCCGTACCGCTTGTTCTTCCTGGAAGATCCACTACCGCCGGAAGAGATCGACCACTTTCGCCTGCTCCGCCACCACACCCACATCCCCATCGCCATGGGAGAACTGTTCAATAACCCCAACGAGTTCGTCCCCCTCATCAAGGAACGACTGATTGACTTTATTCGTATCCACCTTTCCCAGGTGGGTGGGCTGACCAGTAGTTGGAAGATTGCCAACCTGTGTGAATTTTTCGGTGTCCGAACCGCCTGGCATGGCCCCGGTGACACCTCACCGGTGGGACATATGGCGAACCTGGCCCTCGACCTGGCCTGCCCTAATTTTGGCATCCAGGAGTACATGTTCATGGACGAAAATACGCAGGCCGTCTTTCCCGGTTGCCCGGAGCTGCGCGACGGCCAGATGTGGCCTAATGACCAACCAGGCCTGGGGATCGACCTCGACGAAGAGCAGGCAGCCCGCTTCCCCTACCCGGACCATCCTTACCAGGGCGCTTGGCCAGCTATTCGCCGCCGTGACGGCGGCATCGTCAAGCCGTGAACGGGCGGTATCCTGCCTGGCATCAACGAAGCTCGCAGGCAATCATTCCGCTGACTTGGAAACCGTTTCGGACTCTTCCCAAATTGATCGTCGAAACAGGCCAATGGTTGCCACGAGGTAACCGGGAATCATCAAGAGAATACCGAGCAATAAGGGGAACAGGGATATCGCGATTACCCTAGCCATATCCTCCTGGTTGCTTTCCCCTGTAGCGTGCGTGGCAATAGAAATCATGCCCTTGATCATGCCAGATACCGTTGCTTGCAGTCCCACCAGCAGTGGAAGGCCAATGCAAAGCAGGATTCCGATACTTGGCTTGTCACCCTTGCATCGACGGACCATCAATAGAGTCATGACAAAACCACAGACTCCCGCCAGCACTAGCAGCAGGCAGTAATAGAGGCCCAATGCGTCAAGCATCCACTGGAAATAAGTCGTTGGATTTTCCTTCATCGAACAATCCTCTTCATTGACATGGCAAGGAAAAGACTACGCCAGGCCGTAGAGCCTGACCGCGTTGTCATGGAGCAGTTTTTTCTGATCGACCAGGCTCCGCTCAGCAATCACTTCCTTGAGAGCATTGACCCACTGCAGGTAAGTCGCCGCAATCCGGCAGACTGGCCAGTCACCCCCAAAGACGACCCGATCCGGACCAAACTGGTCCAGGCAATGGTTGATAATCGGAGCCAGGTCCTCGGAACTCCAACCCTCCGGTGCCCGGGCCACGATTCCAGAGATCTTGCAGATCACGTTCTTGCGCTTGGCCAGCGCCTCGATACTGCGTCGCCAGGGATCGGCCTCGTGCCACGGCTCTTCTGCCCCGGCCGCTTTCGATTTACTAAACGCCTTAGGATCAGCATTACCACAATGGTCAACGATGAATCGTGTATCGGGACACTTATCGGCCAGCTTGACCCCGTCGCCAAGTTCCGTTGGCCGGATGCAAATATCGTAGCTCTTGCCAAAACGACCAAGTAACTGCATTGATTTGACAAACTGCTTTTCCAGGCACAAGCCTTGCTTGGTTGTCGGCGGATGCAAGACCTGGCGAACACCCTTGATGTAAGGATTGTCCTTGTAGCGCGTGATGTAGGCTGCAAAGCCAGCTGAGTTCGGTCGGCCGGAAATGACGGCTCCCACGGTCGGGTGATCCGAGTTCTTGGAGAGCCGGATGACGTGCTCGGCTTCCTCCACTTGCTGCTTGGGATCAACGTCCACTTCCATGTAGACCGCTTTGACCACGTTCGAACCACGGGTGGCTTCCAGGAAATGCTTCGTGGTGTAACTCTTGCGGAGCACCTCCGGGGCATCTCCCAGCCAGGGCGGCTTAAACTTCGTCAGGTCCCAAAGATGCTGGTGGGTATCGACAATCGGTAAGCGGCCTTTTTTCACTGGTCGCCGACCACGTCGCTGAAATGGCCGCAGTGCCTGGGCCGAGGTTGCTGTTAAAAGTCCAGCTCCGACGCAACCGGTTTGCAGGCCACGATGGAGAAAATCACGACGGGTAATAGTCATGATGGTAATTCCTCAAAAAAATAAACAAGGCAGAAACGATACGTTAGCAAGACTGTCCATCTAACTGCCCTGATTAGACCAGATGAAAAACGCTTGTCACAGTCCCTGAACCGCTGTTAGACTTGAATCTAGTCGTGATGCAACTACCTCAGGACTGGCTGAAAAACTGATGTCTCCGGAACAACTTCGTGAAATCTCGCAAATCACCAGTCGCCACAGTCGGCGCGACGTACTGCGATTAGGTTCGGCTGGCTTGCTGGGCCTCAACCTGCCCCAACTACTGCAGGCAGACCAGGCAGCGACCGCCAAGGCCATTGCGCCCCGAGCAGATTCCTGCATCGTGATCTTTCTCAACGGCGGCCCCAGCCACCTCGACATGTGGGACATGAAACCGGATGCTCCCGCCGAGACTCGTGGCGAATTTAATCCTATTGCCACTTCGCTGCCCGGGGTTCAATTCAGTGAACATCTACCCAAGCTGGCAAAGCACATGCATCGCAGTACCGTCATCCGCTCGATGCATCACAGCGTAAACAATTCCCATGCGGCAGCGGTTTACGTGGCACTTACCGGACACGATCGGGGCGAACAGGGGGGCGGTTTCAAACCGACCGACAACCCGCCGCCGGGTGCTGTCGCTGCCCACCTGCGACCCACTCCCGTCGACACCGTTCCCTACGTCTCGCTCCCCTACAAAACCAAGGAAGGAGCCAAGGGCCCACCGCAGCCCGGTTTCTACGGCGGCTGGATGGGACAGGGATTCGATCCCTTGTGGATCCTCAAGGATCCCAACGCCAAGGATTTTTCGGTACCCGAGTTTTCACTCAACCAGGACATATCGACCGAACGCCTGCAGAAACGGGCCTCCCTCCTCTCCAGCTACAACGACCGACTCACGGAAAATATTCGATCACGCCCGTTTGCCGCCATCGATCGATTTCAGCAGCAGGCCTTTGACATCCTCACCTCACGGACCGTGCAATCCGCCTTCCGTATCCAGGAAGAAAAGGAAAGCACGCGGGAACGTTACGGACGAAATATTTATGGACAGAGCGTGCTGCTGGCCAGACGTCTGGTCGAAGCAGGAACGCGGGTCGTCACTGTCTCCTGGGCACCCGATGCCAACGCCACCTGGGATACCCATGGGGGTAATTTTAAGAAGTTAAAGAATACGCTGTTACCACAATTTGATGCGTCTTGCAGTAGCCTGCTCCAGGATCTACACGAGCGCGGCATGTTGGAGCGAACGCTGGTTGCCGTGCTGGGCGATTTTGGCCGCACACCAAAAATCAACAAGAACGATGGCGGTCGCGACCACTGGAACTTCTGCTACTCAATCATGCTTGCTGGCGGGGGGATTCGCCCGGGCTTCGTCTACGGAGCCAGCGATCGAACCGGAGCCTTTCCCAATGATATGCCAACTACCCCGTCCGATATCATTGCCACCATCTACCGACTGCTGGGAATCGATCATCGACGGGAGCTCTATGACCGTTTTGACCGGCCCCACCAGATCGTTACCAAGGGAAACGTGGTACACGACCTGCTGGTCTAAACAACTGCGACCCTTACTTGTTCTGCTTGCGATCAGGCAGCTTGCCATCGGGAAAGTTCTGCTTATACCAGCGGTCAAGTTCTGCCGACCAGGCAAAACTCCCCAGCTTGGATCGGTCCAGACCCTGCAAATGCGGTTGATCCGCGCGCTTGGTCGGGTGACGATATTTCCAGGGTCGATCGCCAAAAATCTCGGCGACCATCTTGGCCAATCCCGGATCGTACTTCTTTAACTCAGCCCTGGTATCAACATGATTGTGGTCATGATCGGGAGGGCGATTGGTATCGAACCAGCTCTGCACTCCTTCAGCCCAATACTCAGCGCGGTTGGAAGAAGCATACTTGGTCTTCCAGAGCCCCTTCTTCATCGCCGCCTCGTAGACCGCCTCCAAGCGACCATCGAAGGAAGGATCAACACGATCGAGCGCCATATGATGAATGGCATGCGCAAATTCATGAATCAGGATGTTTTCCGCGTGGTAAGGATCTCCCGGCAGTGCCAGCAGATTCTCTTCGCCACAACTGACCGCCGGACGTTCTGGCGTAGCCCCTAGTCCCCGGGCGCGGCGATCCCAAAACCGGCTCGGCTCAAGATCCGAATGTTCTGGCACCTGCGTGGTCAATTCCTGCACACCCATCACGACAAACCGCGTCTTGTTCTGCACCAGGGCCCGCACCAGGTCAGGCCGCTTGTCAACCATTCGCTCAATGAGGTAAGCCGCTTCCAGCAACGCGTAGTCCGAGACACGCTCGGAAGCCAGGATAGGGAATCCATCGATGCTAACGTGTTTCTTATAGAACGGGGCCAGCTTCCAGTCACGTTTGAGTTGCTTTGATATGGGTTTGACTTGCCAGCGTAAGGCGCCGGCTTCCGTCGGTTCTTCTCCCATCGCCGTCGACCAAGTCAATGACAAAACAATCGGCAAACAACCAACTGCCCAGCACCGTTTTCTCAAATCCCACATACCCTGGTCCCTTCAAGCAACGAACCTAGTTCTCTGGTTTGCGTAATAGAAATATCCCTGTGGCAACCGACCGGCCATGCTGGTCAGCAAGTGCCACTGCGAACCCAGTTTAGTAGGAAACAGACGTCGCTGCCATGCAGCCAGACGGACAGCGGCTAACCGGCAGGAAAAACGGCCCAGCTCTTCCAGGAAACTCTGCTCTTTCAACACTTTCCCGAGACCCCTATGATCGGGCTCAATCATTGATCCTGGAAACTGAATGTTGCCATGATATCAAGCGAATCTTCCCTCCCTGCTACCAGCCGCGTGTTATCACGTGTCCAGTTGCTGGCCATGATACTGGCAGTCGCAGCCGTAACCTGTGGCTCAATCATCCAGTCAACGATGGCTGATCCCTGGCTGAACATCCTCTTCGTACTGGTCCTGCTACTGCCGGTCCTGCGGGGGGAACTGGGCCGACAGGGAAGCTGGGCACAGGAATACGAACGGGGCTATCGCCAAGCATTGCTTGTCGCGGGGCTCGGCTGGGCCCTGGTAACCGCTGGCCTCTACCTGGTCCGAATTCGTCCCTACGTCGGCGATGTCGATCTCTTCTACTATCTCTGTAACGCTCGCGATATGAACAACCATTCACTCCCGTCGAATGATTGCTACAGCTATTTCCCGGGCGTCTATCGTTTCTGGAGAACCGTCATGCTGACGGTTGGCGAGCGACTGGAAGCTATCCAATGGACTTACTTGCTGGTCATCCTCACGAACATTCTGCTAGTCGCTGCTATCGTCTGGCGACATAGCCGCTGCCTGGCTAGTAGCCTGTTCGCCGGCTGCTGGCTGCTGGTTCTCACATCCCGCTTCCAGGCCACTGCTGGAGAAACTGAACTACTGGCTACTATCCCACTGCTGCTCGCCGCCCTCTACTGGTCCGGTCAACCGCTGCGGGGCAGCCGTGGCTGGCGCTATAGCCTGGCGTTAGGAATCGGATTGGCACTGGCACTCTATACAAAACAGCAAGCTGGCCTGTTGTCACTGGGTGCCGTAGCACTGCTGCTAAGCTACCGCTGGCGCAGCAAGTCGGACCAGCATCAGCTGCCACTACTGATCGCTATCCCAGTGATCGCCACAGCCTTTTTCCTGCTGGCAATCCTGTTGGAAGGTGCAGGCTGGCTGCCACTGCAAACAGGACTCGCAACCGTCGCTGATTATGAACAGGAGGGTTCCTGGTGGTTTAACCTTTATGTCCAGCTGCGGCGTGATGAGACAGCTGGCCTGGCCGCATTATTCAGCGGCCTGGTACTGGTCAGCTGCTTGTGGCGAAAGAATTCACGTTCTACTAAAAGCCTGGAACTGGTTCTCTTCCTGGCGATTGGAGCCCTTTGCACGCTCTGGCAATTGCGGAGCCGTGCTTACCACCATTACATGCTGCTGGCAGCTCCGGGCCTGGTGATCAGTACAGTATTGTTATGGCGGGAAATGTTTCCTGCCCGCGCAGCGGGGAATCGGAAAACAGCCTTGCTACGCAGCGCGCTGATCCTGGTGATCTTTGTTCCCTTCCTGCGGGATGCTGGCATTCGTGAAAGTTTTACTCCCTGGCGTCTACCACGAAGCACTAATTTTGCACCTCGGCAACTCTGGCACCAACAAGCACCCGTAGCCAAAGACCTTCAGCAATTGGCAGCCTCTGCTGGGGAAACGCTCTACGTCATCCCGGCTCGACACAACTCGGTTTATTTCGTCTTACAAACCCAAACCTCATCTCCCCGCGGCTATCGTTTTGAGCAGGCGCCGCTGGCAGAAACCGACTGGTCGATCCATTCAAAAGTGCTACTTCTCAAGCCAGCAGCCTGGGACGCCAGTGACCAGCAGATCATTTCTACAGAGGGGCTGGTTCAATGGCGAGCAGCACTTCAGCAAGCGGGCTTCCAGGCGGGGCTAGAACTTCCCACCATGGTCCTTTACCAGCGAGTCCCTTAGCGGGCGGCAAAGAACTGCTCGATCTGGTCAACCACCCGGTCCTGCTGAGCGGTCGTGATCTCGTAGAAGAGAGGCAGTCGCAGCAATCGTTCACTGAGTGATTCAGTCACCGGCAACGAACGCGTTTGCCCGGAGAGTTGCTGGCCCATCTTCGAAGTATGCAACGGAACGTAATGAAAAACGGCATGAATATCCTGTTCATTGAGATGTTTCATTAGCGCCTGGCGAGTCTCTGCATCCCGGGTGATGACGTAGAAGAGGTGGGCATTGCCCTGGCAATCCTGCGGGATCGACGGTAAGCCAAGGTGCCCTGCCTGGGCAAGTGGCTCCAATCGCTGCCGGTAATGCTGGCAAACCGCCTGACGACGCTCGGTGATTTCATCCATCTGTTGCAGTTGAGCATAGAGGAAGGCGCAGCTAATTTCACTCGGCAAGTACGAAGCCCCCCAATCGACCCAAGTATACTTGTCGACTTGGCCGTCAAAAAACTGCCGGCGATTAGTCCCCTTGTCACGAATAATCTCGGCTCGCTCTGCCCACTCCTGGCGGTTTACCACCAGGGCTCCTCCCTCGCCACAACCAAAGTTCTTCGACTCGTGGAAGCTGAATGTCCCGGCATCCCCAATGCCCCCAAGTGGTTGCTCTTGATAAAAACTGTTGCCTCCCTGGGCAGCATCTTCAATAACTCGCAACTCGTGTTCTTCTGCCAGTTGGCCAAGTGCCGTCATGTCGCAAGCGACTCCCCCGTAGTGGACGGGTAAGAGCGCCTTCGTTCGGGGCCCAACCAGCGACTCCACGTCAGCGGGATCCAGGTTCAATGTCTGCTCGCTAATATCGGCAAACACGGGGGTGGCCCCTGCCCTGGCAACCGCCAGGGCCGTCGAAACGAATGTATAGGAAGGCAAAATCACTTCATCCCCGGGGCCCACTTCGCACAACATGATGGCCATCTCAAGGGCAGCCGTACAGGACGGGGTCATTATAACACGTGCTAATCCGAATCGCTGTTCCAGCAGCTCTGCACATTTGCGAGTGAACTTGCCATCAGAGCCGATCTTGCCGGATTCGACTACTTCCCTGAGGTAATTCATATCCAGGCCGCTAATCCAGGCGCGAATAAATGGGATCTGCTCAGTCAAGACATCTTTCTGCATAACAAGCCACCATTGGCTTGCTTGGACTCACTGATCATCCCTGATAAACTGCCCATTGGCAACCGCGATATTACCTTTGGTTATCATCACTTTCTGCTGTTCCAAACTCTCGAATTCCTGCTCCAGGAGTGTTACCCATGCCAGGCCATTTCCGCTACTCGTATTTCTTCGGCCTGCTAGTCTGCTGGCTGCTCATCCCAGCGGCAGCGGCCGATGAGTTACCGACCGAAGTAACGGTTGCCACTTGGAACCTGGAGTGGTTTTTTGATCACGTGCCAGCCGATAACCTCACTCCCCTCTCGCGTGCTCAGTCAGCTCCTTCGGAAGAAGAATGGCACTGGAAACGAGACCGAGTTGCCGAAGTGATCGCCGAAATGAAACCAACGATCCTGGCCTTGCAGGAAGTTGAAAACCGACGAGTCCTGCGTGAACTGACCCAACAACTCAAATCAAAACACCAATTGGAGTACCGCATCGCCTTCGTGGAAGGCTGGGACACCTATACCGAACAGGATGTGGCAATTCTCTACCAAGGCGGACTCGTTCAATACAGTCGCCATGAACAGTCCCGGGACATGTATGAGAGCAAAAAATTCTACAACGTCTCCAAACACCTGGTAGGGCATTTTCGCTGGCAAGTCGGTGATCAAACCGAAGAACTCACACTCATC
>CAZXJC010000633.1:0-8785 GCA_964640885.1 uncultured Pirellulaceae bacterium
ACCTGTAAAACCAACAAAATAGCCGCCAGCCTCCAACAGGTTTGGGTAACAGGCATACTTCGAAGAAAACGAACTGGCATGAGTACCCGCATGTTCTAACTGCCAGGGATAACGCCCCGTCAGCAACGAAGCCCGCGAGGGACTGCAACCAGGAGATCCGCAAAACGCGTTACGAAACAGCACGCCTTCACGGGCAATGCGGTCAAAAGCTGGCGTCTCAATCGCCTTGTAACCAGCGACTGATGTATGGCGAAATGACTGATCGTCCGAAATCGCCAACAGAATATTTGGCTGTCGTGGCGCTGCCTGCAACAGGGCCCGTTCCCCCATTAGTCCGGCGAACATAGTTACCAATAGCCAGAAAAGCAACTTTCTTCTCTTCATCAAAGGATCTCCTCGGTAAATTGGCCATTCCGTTTCGCTGAGTTTCTACTATGGCTTCGCTGGCAAGTATTTTAACGAGACCAGGAAACGGTCTAACTCTTCAAGCGTCTGCTGGTAACGCCCCTTAGCCCCTCGGCTATGATTGAAGAAACCATGTTGCTGACCTGGATAGCCAATCAACTTGCAGGGATTGCCCAGTTCCTTGGCCTTGACTGTATATTGCTCGGCCGTTTTAAACGGCACCGTGGAATCTGCCCGGCCATGAAAAATGATCGTCGGCGGTAATCCACGCCTCAACTGGTGGTAAGGAGACAACTCGGCAGGTGCCACTCCCATCCGTGCTGTGAGCCCTGCCATCCGCTCCAAATCGAGCGGATCGGCGCCGCCAACCGGGGCCAGGACGAGGGCCGGGTTAAACAGGGCGAGTCCGTTGGGGACCGAGGAAATCCGCTGATTCTCAGTCGTCTCGTCATACTTTTGAACCACTGCGGTACAGGCAGCCAGGTGCCCACCGGCCGATCCCCCCCCAGCCAATACCCGCTCAGGATCGACGCCCAGGCGCTGGTGGTTTTCTCGAATCCAGCGAATGGCCGACTTGGCATCCGAGACACAAGCAACCGCTTTGGTCTGATGTCGACTGGCAACGCGATAGTCAACGGTGATGGCAACCATCCCACGGGAGGCCAAGTGTTTACAGTGCTGCATAAATTGAGAGGGGGTCCCAGCTCGCCAACCACCGCCAAAGAAAAAGACGGCCACGGGTCGATTCTCTCCGGGCTTATGATCTTTCGGAAAATAGATATAAGCTTGCAGCCGAACATCACCAATTGTTTTGTAGACCTCAACTTTTGCGCCGGGCAGGGTAGGGGGGTATTTTTTAGCTGCTTTAGCCTGGCGAGGCTTCTGGCCATACAACGGGGTCACCATTATCGACAGGGCAGCGCAAGTTATTGCAAACCGGCAAGCACGTTTTGCATGGATCATGATATGGTTCCTTTGCTTGGAAACTCGAGACCAGTCAATCGCTTAACCAGCACCGGTTTTTTTCTTGGATTGCGGTTTCTTTTTCGGTGGCCGCTTTTGTGGAAACTTCCAGCGCTGCGCTGGTGTGTAGGATTCATCCATTAAGGAAACCAGGCGTTTGACCAGGTCCGGATGTTTCCCAGCCAGGTCAGTCGTTTCGCCCAGGTCAGCTTCGAGATCGTAAAGTCGCGGGGCAGTGTGATAGGGTTGCTGCACAATTTTCCAGTCTTTTTCTCGCAAGGCACGGGCGCCGCCTCGTTCATAGAAGGCCCAAAAAAGGAAGTCGTGATGAAGTTGTTGCCCTTTCGATCGCAGGGCGGGGACAAAGTTAATACCATCGATATCATCGGGCAGATGATCCTCCGCCCCTGCCAGGTTCGCCAGGGTTGGCATCACGTCCCAAAATGCACCCACGTGATTACTTGTTGCACCTGCCGGCACTTGGCCAGGCCAGCGCACGATTAGGGGAACCCGGATGCCGCCCTCGGTCAGGTCACGCTTAATGCCTTTGAGGGGTCCATTGGAATCGTTAGGTTCAGGATTATATCCACCTTCACGGTGAGGACCGTTATCAGACGTAAAAAAGACAACTGTCTTTTCATCAATCCCATGCTGCTTGAGTCGACTAAAGAGGCGTCCCATATCTCGATCCATCAGGCTAATCATAGCAGCATGTCCTTTCTGTGGATCTGCCCAATCCAGCTTGGCATACTGGCCAAAATCAGGAACTTCCATACCACGCTTACCGGCTTCATTATTAGCGTGAGGAATCGTCAGGGCGAGGTAGAGGAAAAACGGTCCCTCCTTGCTCCGATCAACGAACTTCAAGGCCTCCTCCATGATCAGATTGTGACTGTACTCTTTCTTCTCCGTTGCTACCCCCTGGCCATAAGGGCCGGCCTTGGGAACAACGTTTGCTAACGGCACCCGCACTTCATCACGGACCAGGAAATGCGGATAGTAGTTATGGGCATGATGCTGATCCAGGTAACCGAAGAAGTGGTCAAATCCCTGTCGCGTGGGCAGGCCGCTGGAACCTTCATGTCCCAGGCCCCACTTACCATAGAGTCCCGTTCGATAGCCACTTGCTTTCAGTACCTCGGCAACCGTTACATCACGAGGACGCAGATTATCTTTACCGTTTCCACGAATAAAACAGTGGCCTGTATGGTATCCGGTCATCAACACACAACGCGACGGCGCACAGACGGTCGAACCGGCATAGAAATCAGTAAACCGAATTCCTTCCCTGGCCATTTGATCCAATGCCGGTGTCTTGATCCGTTTCTGGCCGTAGGAACCGAGGTCGCCGTACCCCAAATCATCCACCATCACAAAAATGATATTTGGTTTAGTTTCAGCTGCTTCGGTCCCAGCCGACAAAAGGATAAAAATGCCGAACATGACACCAGCCAAAGTCTTTTGCCACCATGACTTAAAATAAGCACTCGCGTTCATTGGGTTACCCTTACCACAAAAGTGTCGTTAATTCCCCGCATGGATTGATTACTAGTTTACGGTCGCCAATCCGGATTCGCCAGCAGTACGGCAAATCAAAAGAACGTTTCTGCTTATTTTCAGTACCAGCCCCGACTGCCTAATCTCCAGGTCCGTCACCTCGTTGCCGTCTCCAAGTCAGAGCAGTATCATGGTGCTCGAGCAACCAAGCCACTCTCTCTTTACCTGGAGCATCGCCATGCCTAAAGCAACAGACCAAAAGCCTGGGACAACACGTCGCCGTTTTTTAAAGGCCGGCCTGACCACCTGCGCTGCTACCACAGCACAACCACTACTGTCGCACCTGTACGCTGCGCCGGCCAAGGAAGGGTGGACCGAGTTATTTGATGGCAAGACTTTAACCGGCTGGCATAAGAACCCTAAGAAGATCGGACACGGAACCGGTGGTCGCTGGGCAGTTGAAGAGGGAACGATCACCGGTGAACAGGATCCACCCGGCTCCGGTAACGGTGGAATCCTGCTAACGGACAAGAAGTTCGCAGACTTCGAGCTGTCAATCGATATGAAACCAGACTGGGGTGTCTGTTCTGGACTATTTATTCGTGGCAACGACTTGGGGCAGTGTATCCAGATGATGGTTGACTACCATGACGCGGGCAACGTGGGGCAGTTGTACGGAGAAGGCACACGCGGCTTCAACACGCGCACCTTTGACATCAACGGAAAGTATGACGACAAGAAACAACTGGTCGGCATCAGCACGGCCAAGCACCTATCCGCGGCCAGCGTAGGATTAAACTACAGTTGCACACCACCGGCGTGGGTAAAGGCCTGGAAAATCAATGACTGGAACACCGCCCGAGTTCTGGTCCAAGGGGAGCATCCCCGTATTGTTACGTGGATTAATGGACTGAAAGTATGTGAATTCGACGGTGCCACCGCCAAGACCGAACGGTACGACAAAGATTTCGTTCGACAAACCCTTGGTAAATCCGGTAGCATTGCAGTGCAGGTTCACGGTGGAACCGGCTGGCCCAAGGGATCGAAATGTCGCTGGAAGAACATTCGCATTCGTTCTCTTTAACTAACAACCTGATTTCAAAACGACCAACTTTGCACAAGAAGGATGAACAAGTGATGCATGACGTAAAAAAGTCGATAGCCCAACTGACAATTATCCTGGCAATCACGCTGGTAAGCCTACCCCTGCTGGCAGAAAACAACTGGCCGCAATGGCGTGGACCGGCAGGCAATGGTCACAGCAGCGTGGCTGATGTTCCCGTACGCTGGTCAGCCGACTCCGTCGTCTGGAAAACCAAGCTACCGGGACTCGGGCAATCGACGCCAATCTACTGGGAAAACAAATTGTTCGTAACATCGTCACTCGACGACGGCAGCAAGCGAGCCCTGGTTTGCATCGACTTGAAGAGCGGCAAGATCCTCTGGCAAAAGACTTGCTGGGAGGGAACAGCCGAAAAGACCCATTCCATGAACAATCGAGCCTCTTCCACTTGCGTTACCGATGGCAAACGAATCATCTCGTTTTTTGGTCATGGTGGAATCCACTGCCACGACTTTGACGGCAACGTGATCTGGTCCCGCCAGCTGGGAGACTTTGGCGGTCCCTGGGGAACCGCTTCTTCGCCGATCATTGCCGGCAAACTAGTCATCCAGAACTGTGATGCTGACGACGAGGCGTACCTGCTAGGTCTCGAACTGGAAACCGGCAAGACCGTCTGGAAAACCAAGCGTGAAACGGTACGAGGCTGGAGTACTCCCATCATCGTGAAGACCGACAGCCACTCGGAAATCGTACTCAACGGCAACAGCAGCATCAACGCTTACAACCTGGCTGACGGTAAGCCGCTATGGCACGTCACCGGCACCACGGGACGCGGAACACCGACGGTCACGCCTGCCCGGGATTTCCTGGTTGCCGTTTCCGGACGTTCTGGCGACATGATTGCAATGCGTCCAGGCGGCAAGGGGGACGTCACCAACAGCCACGTTGTCTGGCGTAGCACGCGTCGAGGGGGACGTGACCTTCCATCTCCGATCGTTGTCGGAGACTACCTGGTCGTTACCCGTCTGCGTCCTGGGCTGGCCAGTTGCTACGACGTGGCCACGGGCAAAGAACTGTGGACTCATCGCATGGAAGGTGGATTTTCATCTTCTCCGATCGCGGTCAACGGGCTGGTTTATGCAACGGACGAAAGCGGTATCACCTCGGTCATCCGACCAGGAAAGAAATTTGAACTACTTGCGACTAACCAGATCGCCAAGGAAGGCAGTTCAGAAATATTCCGCGCATCGCCAACACCGGTCCAGGGACGACTATTACTGCGTTCCGATACGACCCTTTATTGCGTCGGTAAATAACGGACAAATCTCGCTTAAGCCAGTGGGACTTCAAAGTATTCCAAGGCCCATTCTCGCATATAGCGGACGCGAGCAGGTCGCACGCAATAGAGTATCAATTCTGGGTTATCGATCGACCCCAGGTATTGTCGCAAAAGCGGATTGTCATTCCATATCTCTTCCAGCAGTTGCTGGTCCTGGACTACCTCCGCAGTTCCCGTAATCCTCACCTGGTCGTGATCCGGGCTCATGTAGCATAACTCGACACGCGGATTTTGCTCAATCTCAGCCGTTTTCTGGTAGCTGCGAAGATTGGCAACGTAGACGGTAAACTGATCTGTCCTGACCGGGGATACTGGTCGCAAGCGAGGTTGATCTCCAGCCACCGTGGCCAGGCACGGAAAACGATCCGCCTGCACAACCTGCAGGGCCAAGTCACGAACTTCAGCCGGATCGACCGGTTTCGGCTCTGGTTGATTCATCGCCTGGTTCCTCGTTCACTTCTGGGCTGGCGGACTTTTTTTCTTGAGCTGTTGCCAATGGATTCTTGCTACATCCCACATGTAAGTGTTAATCCGTGGGCTGGTCTTAAGTTTCTCCTGGGCAGCCAAGCGAATATATTTCTCAGCTTCCTGCTTCTTCCCTAACGCTTCGTAGTAGAGTCCCAGGTAAAGGTGGGCATAAAACAACCGCCCGGCCAGCACGTCACCAGTCGGCTTATCTGCCTGAACAGCTGCTAGAACGGCCGCCGGCTCAATCGTTCCGCGGTACATTTCAAAGACCTGCATCATTGGCACCCGCCGATCATTCTTGATCGGCAACATTACCTGGCGTGCCTTCTTTGCCCCCTGGGTACGGGCCATGCACAGAAACCGCCAAACCGAATTTTCTACGTCGTTATCATGAAACGTCTGATACAACTCGAACTGCTTTGCTCCCCGTTCGAATTCGCCCGCATAATAAAGTGCAATCCCTCGCTCCCATTGTCGCGACTCAACTTGAGGCCGACGTTTCACGTAGGCATCAAAATCCTGCACCGACTCCTTGATCTTCCCAAGTTGAAAATTGACGCGCCCACGCGCGTAATAAGCCGTTGCTTGCTCTTTGTCCATTTCGATCGCCTTGGTTAGCAAACCTGCTGCCTCGGCAAACTTCCGCTGGCCCGTCTTTTCACGCGCCTGCTGCAGCAAGGCATTAATGGCCGCGGCCTTGTCTGTCACGGGCGTTTCTGCGATTACGGCAATTCCATTAACAAGCAATGAGAACAGAAAAACACTTCCTATAAAAAACAGCCTACCGGCACTATTGTTGCATCGACCACTGTTCATCTCAGACTCTCCCTGGAGACCGCTCGCGGCTCCGTTTAATTGACCCACACCATGATCTTTTCCTGATCCCCCGGCAGAGCTTACGTGCTACCGAGCTGAAAAACAACCTTCTCCAATGCCATCGCCACTCGCTCAATAGTCTCTGCCGACTCCAGCAATACTGGATGATGCAGGATTACTGCTGCTTCAGCCGCCCTGGCGCTTTCCGTTAACTCGCCAGCCACTCGACAGCGACGTGCACTACGCTTTACAAATCCTCGGAATCCTGCGTCCAGCGCCACACCCTCTGCTCGCACCGCCGCCAAAAACTGTTCGCGTGGTACATCACCTAACTGGCTTGCATCATAGGACCAGGCCAACTTGTAAAAACTCGACATGTCGCTTTTCTCGCCGCTTGGCGTTTCCCCCTCGGCCTCAACTGGCAAACTGCTCTGAACTGGCCGCAGCGGCGCGAGTTGAGCAGACTGATCAAGCAAATGACTTACACGCTTACAACGCAACCAGTTGGCCTCTGCCAAACCCTCCACCTGCGGAAATAAAACAGCCGCCTGTAATTCGCTCAGAGGAAAAGCATGGTTCCCCCGCTCACAATAGACCTTGATGCGCTGATGCACTTCCACGTGTGGTGTCAGTACAGCACCTCCTCGTCCTGCCGTCAGCAGCTTGCTACCGCCGAAGCTCAGCACACCCGCATCACCATGGCTTCCAGCCACCTGCCCGTCGATCATTGCACCTGGCGCCTGGCAGGCATCCTCCACAACCTGCAGGCCATGCTGGCGAGCAAACTCCATGATCTGTTTCATAGGTGCCAGGCCGCCGTGAAGGTGTGACACGAGCACCACACGTGTCTGTGGACTGAGCGCCTGCTCGAGAAGTGCGGCGTCCAAACACCACTGGTGCGGATCGATATCAACCAGCACGGGACGGGCTCCAACATGTTCGATGGCTCGAAAATTACCCGGGAAATCATAACCGGCCAGGATGACCTCATCACCTGCAGCCACTTGCATTCCACGCAAGGCCAGTTCAACGGCTATCGTCCCCGACGCGCATAGCGAAACATGTTCGACGGCATGCAAACTGGACAAACTTTCGATCAGTCGCTGGCTATGAATCTCCTCATAACGCCCCCAACTACCGTCTGCATAAACATTCGCCAGGACCGTCTCGATCTGTGGATCAGCCGCCGGCCAGGAGGGAGGACCTTCCGGAAGAACCGGGTCGCCGCCGTGCAACGCTAACTTCTCCTGTGACGTCTTAATGGGTGACTCTCCAACGGCGCAAATTCGACAAACACAAGCCGGTCAAACGACCAGCCACGCCATTGGTTATAGACGGAAATGACTACAAAACAAATAACCAACGGAGCTGGAAGACGCCCAATCGGAAACTGCCCGCCTACAAATCAGCAGAGTCGCTAAGAACCAAGCGGATTCTGGTTTGTATCGAGAGTCGTCAAAGGAAAATTGACCGTCTTGAGAACTCTTGGAAAAAAGTCTGCAAGTGCCGGGCGAGAGCCGTGGGAATCACCTTCTACAGCCGGGTCCTCTGAGTCCGCTTCTCGAGTATCATCTGAAGCAATCGGCGTTTTCGCTGCTAGTTGCTCGTCAGCGATCGTTTGCTTATCCGCTAATTCACCTCTCATCACCCGGATTTGACGCGGGGCATCAATTCCCAAGCGAACCGTATTCCCCTTCACCCTGAGGATGTGAATCGTCACTTGATCGCCGATCTTAATCGTCTCCTGCAGCTTTCGTGTCAGTACTAACATGGCACACTCCTTTGCTGGCTCTCTATCATCAACAGTTGCGATTCCCACCCCAGAATCTGATAGTTATCTCCTATGCAGCCCATGTGCCAATCGCCTTAGAAATTTCTTCCTGCGTCCCAACTCACCGTGAGACTAGAGCTTAGCTCTCATCGCGAAAGCTGTCCGCAGGAGACCGTTAGCGGACAAAGTTACAAATCAAGGAAACGCTAGCGTCCCGGCTGTCACTTTGGGCAAGGAGTCAACAGATGGAACATCTCGCTCGGGAGCATCCCGCTAGACAGTTCAATGAACGTTTGTTTCACGGCGGGCCAGTTTATCTCGCAACTCGGCTGCCAGTTCATACTGTTCTGAGTCAATTTCATCGCCCTACCGTTCCTCGAGCGGACGACCGACCTCGTATTGCTGGGGAAGCGTTTGCCGCATTTCGATTATTCTTAGTATCAGTTCATCCTCTTCAAAATCT
>CAZXJC010000634.1:0-4489 GCA_964640885.1 uncultured Pirellulaceae bacterium
TGCGAAGCCGAGCGAGCCGTTTTCCGCAGTAAATCCAAGAGCCTGGTGGATAAGGTCATGTCGGTACCGGCGGCCATCAGTCAATTTGTTCACGATGGAGATTACCTCGCCTCCGGTGGCTTTGGGGGGGATCGGATTGCTACCGCGCTGTTACACGAGATTGTCCGCCAGCGACGACAAAATCTCGGCTTTGCGGGACATACAGCAACCCACGACTTTCAAATCCTCTGCGCCGGGAACGACACAGGTCGAGGGCAGTTATTAAAACAGGTCGATATCGCCTACGTGGTTGGACTGGAAGCCCGCGGCCTCTCTCCCCATGCCCGGCGGATTGTTGAAAGTGGTCAACTCCAGTTGTGCGAATGGACCAACTATACACTGGCCCTTCGTTTCCAGGCTGCTGCCATGGGAATCCCCTTTTTGCCAGTTCGCACCATGGGAGGAACCGATACACTTCGTTACAGCGCCGCGCAAAGCGTGGTTTGTCCCTTCACCGATCAGCCCATGGTCGTCGTTCCCGCACTCTGGCCCGACGTAGCCGTGATCCACGTGCACGAAGCGGATCCGTTTGGAAACTGCCGCATCCGGGGCACCTCGGTTTCAGACTGGCACCTGGCACGTTGCGCAAAGCGATTAATCGTCAGCTGTGAACGAATCATTGAAACTGACCAAATCCGGCAAGATCCAACTGCAACCACGATTCCCTACTACTGTGTCGACGCGGTTTGCGAAGTTCCCATGGGCAGCTACCCGGGCAACATGCCCTACGAGTACTACTCCGACGAAGAACACCTGCAAGAGTGGCTAACAGTAGAAAAAGACCAGGCGGCTCACTTGGCCTTCCTCGAAGACCATCTCTTTGGCGTCGATGACTTTAGCAGCTACTTAGAGGTGAGCGGCGGTGCGAGTCGCCAGCAGCAGCTCAGGCAACTGGAAAACTTCCCTGCAGATGAGGTGCCACCGCCAGCCTGATGACAAATCCAGACTACACTCCTGCCGAAATGATGATCTGTGCAGCCGCCAGCTACCTGGAGGATCACGCCCTCGTGGTAGTCGGTACGGGCGCTCCCTGCGCCGCGGCAATGCTGGCGCAGAAAACAACGGCGCCACAGCTGATGCTCATGTTCGAAGCGGGCGGCGTGGGGCCGCTCTTACCTCGGATGCCCATTAGCGTCGGTGACTCGAGGACCTTTTACCGCGGTTTGCTCGCTACCAGCATGACCGACATCATGGAAACCTGTCAGCGTGGCCTGGTCGATTACACCTTTCTGGGCGGAGCGCAAATCGATCCCTACGGTAATCTCAATTCGACCCAGATCGGTTCCGATTACCAGCAACCGAACGTCCGCTTGCCCGGCAGCGGTGGGGCCAATGATTTGGGATCCTTATGCTGGCGTATCTTGGTTATCACCCCTCATGACCGTCGTCGCTTCGTACCGCAGTTGGATTTCATCACCACGCCTGGATACCTGGATGGACCGGGAGCCCGCGAAGCTGCTGGCTTGCCAGCCGGCGGCGGACCCTACAAGGTAATCACGGACCTGGGTGTACTCGGTTTCCATCCCGAAACCAAGCGAATGCAGGTCGAGTCGTTGCATCCCGGTGTTGATTTGTCAGAAGTAGAGGCTCGCACAGGATTTGAATTAACTCTCCAACAACCGCTGCAGGAAACGCCGCTGCCAACCACCGAACAGCTACAAATCCTGCGAGAACAAGTCGATCCACACCGCTACATCATTGGTCGCAGCGGTTGAACAGTCTGCCAGTGACTAATGGTCCTTGCAATTGCTGATCTATTCCGGTCACAATGGACGGTTGGCAACCAAGTCCCAAACTCCAAATTCGCTACCGTTTTCAGAAGGAACATTTTGATGCCGAGTCGATCACTACAAATCATCGCCTTATCCGTCATAGCCTCCTATGCTTCGCCCAGCCTCTTGCAGGCAGCCGATTGGACCCAGTTCCGCGGTCCCAGTAGCTCAGCGGTAGGAACGGCAGAGAATTTACCTGACAGCTGGGATGCAACCAAGAACATTACTTGGAAAACGGCCCTGCCCGGTTTGGGAACATCTAGCCCGATCATACTCAACGACCGCATCTACGTAACCTGCTACAGCGGCTACGCTGCTACCGCAGAAAATCCGGGCGACATGAAAAAACTGATGCGTCACGTGGTCTGCCTCGATCGCAAAACTGGTAAGCAAATCTGGTCCAAGGACTTTAAACCTGAACTCCCCGAATCGGAATACCGCCGCGGCAATGACGGCTGGCACGGGTACAGCTCCAGTACGCCGGTCACTGACGGCAAACATCTCTACGTCTTTTTCGGTAAGTCGGGTGTCTACTGCCTGGACCTGGAAGGCAAGCAAGTCTGGCGGGCTACCGTCGGCACGGGAACGCGTGGCTGGGGTTCAGCCAGTTCCCTGCTGTTGCACAAGAATCTTGTCATCGTAAATGCCAGCGTGGAAAGCCAGGCCCTGGTCGCCTTTGACAAAACAACGGGCAAAGAAGTCTGGGGAGTCACCGGGATTCGCGGCTGTTGGAACTCACCAGTGATGGTCACCCTCGCGGATGGCAAGTCAGAATTAATTCTCTCGATTCCCCAAAAGATTCTTGGTTTTGATCCAGCCACCGGTAAAGAACTCTGGGACTGTGAAGGTATCCCCGATCGTGGTTATGTCTGCCCGACCGTAGTAGCACACGAAGGAATCGTCTATGCCATCGGTGGCCGCTCCAACACCGCCCTGGCCGTGAAAGCCGGTGGACGGGGTACGGTAACCGAAAGCCACCTGCTCTGGAAAACAAACAAGGGATCCAATGTTTGCTCACCCGTTTACTATGAAGGACACCTTTACTGGGTGCATGAACGCTCTGGGACGGCCAATTGCCTGGATGCCAAGACGGGTGAAGTTAAATTCCAACAGCGGCTGGAGCCACGACCAGGAATTGTCTACTCCTCGTCGATTATTGCCGATGGAAAATGGTTCTGCGTTTCGCAGCACAACGGGACCTACGTCATGGACGCCAAACCGGCCTTCAAGTTACTGTCACACAACGCCTTCAGTAAAGAATCCAGCCGCACCAATGCCTGTCCGATCGTGCACAACAACCAGTTGTTGATCCGTTCCGACAAGTTCCTCTACTGCATCGGAAACTAGGACTCGGTCGTATCCGCCACAGGCTTCGTGGACTTACTGCGCCCCCGTTTTGTCTTGCGCTTGGCACCCGGCAAACGGCGCCGGTAAGCACGGCTCTTGAGTGCCACCAGGCAGACCTCCTGGCGGTTAAAGGAGAGTTGGCGAAGGCGCACATGCTGATATCCCCAGCTACGGATTCGCTGCACGTATTGCTCAATCTCGCTGGCCAGTTCCCATTGCATCAACTTCAACGTCACGATCATGCCTCGAATACGGACGCTGCTATGGGTCACGACCGCCTCGAGGGCGTCGAGTGTGTATTGTGGTGCCACGTTCATATCGGCCGTCAGCCACTGGAAATCCTTGAACTCACGACGCTTCATGTCGACCGGTCTCATCCGCAAGTGCGTGAAGTTGGGATCTTCCAGTAGACTCTCATCCATCTCGGCCGGATCGATACCGACTACCTGCAGCCCATGGTCCAGCAAAGCCTGGCAGGATCCGCCTGGAGCACTGCCAATCTCCACGCAGCGATCACCCTTCTTGACCGGCAACCGTGACCAGCGGAGTGCTTCTTCCATCTTCAGGTAAGCCCGACTGACCGCATAGTCGGGTAACACGGCCGGGCAAATGCCACCCGGCCAGCGGGAGGCGATCGAGTTAGCCTGGTGGTACCCAATCCACCACTCATCCGGTTCCACCACGATACAGTCGAGCACTTTTTGACCTGATTTGGCCCGGCGATTCAATGGCAAGGGAGATTCCTGGCTAGCTGCCCGGATCACGTGGCCCAGTTCCGTTGCCAGCGGCGTAATCGACGGCTCAAAACCGTCCTCTCCTGGCGTCCGCGCATCCCGCTGCCAAACATGCAAATGTGCCCCCTGATGACCCGCCAGCTGCTGCCAAAACTGCTCCGCCAGTTCCTGGGCCTGATTTCCCTTCAGCGATCCCTGGCACCAGCCATAGGTGCGGGCAAACACGCTTTGGAGTTCAACCCCTTCTGCCATCTGAACGTCCGGAGCAACCTTGAAGGTCACAAAACCTGGCCTCGAAAAGGCCCCTCGCAGCCCGGGCCAGTTCGCTTCGACTTCAGCCTTCACAGTTGCTTCGGCACCGACCTGGCAACTGGCAAATAAAAACCGTGGTTCTTCCATTTTCCTTTTTCTCACTCCAGCCTCTTGATGACGGTGCCGTCGGCGGAGCTCTTTTGAAAGATCCTACAGCATGGTCGTAATCACCTATTTCAACACAGTCTGTGGTAAAATCAAGGTCACTTAAATCGTTACAGGAAGTCTCTCGAAAGAAGACACTTACAATTCATCGATACCAGCACAGACAGGCAGCAACTGATG
>CAZXJC010000635.1:0-3080 GCA_964640885.1 uncultured Pirellulaceae bacterium
CCGGAATCGGTCCACAGCTCAACAGCGAGCCGAGTTGCTGAGGCGGTTTGATGCCAACAAGAACGGTAAACTGGATCCGCCCGAATCGATCAAGATGAGCCAGGCAATCTCCCGCGAGGCAACCGGGAGAAAAAGCCGCTCGACTCGGTCTTCTGGAAATTCGAGAATGAGCCGTGACGAGCTCTTGAAGAGGTTTGATGCCTATCGTAATGGTCGCATTGACGGCTCGGAGATGCAGAAGGTACGAGCAATGTCTGGTCGCAGTGACCGCGAGTCTGGACAGCCCGGTGCTACCAGGACAGGCCGCTTGGATCGAGATGAGCTGATGAAGCAGTTTGATGTGGACGGCAATGGCCGCTTGGATGCAACTGAACGCGAGCAGGCCTTTGCAGCGATGCGAAAGAAAAAGGTCGAATAAACTGAGGATCGTCTGAACCGAAAGATCCCGGTTTGCGTAGAAGACCCATACGTTGAGCTTCAGGAGTTCGGGGGTCGCCTGGTGCGGCCCCCGGATTGCCTCTCTCGCTACGATTGCTGCTGGTCGCTATACTGGCAGCTATGCCTCCTAGCGAATCCGACGCGTCGGATTCGGACTCGGGTTTCCCACCAAGCGCACCCAACGCCGAATCAACTGACTCGCCAACTATCGTAGATTCTCCTGATGCCCTTGCGCCTTGTCATCGGCGGAATTTCTTGTCGCTGGCTTTCTACCAAATGACAGTCCGGTGCGGCTGGATTTTCAAGACGGAGAGTATCGTGATGCCTGCCGTGCTTGATCTTATTGGCGGTGGAGCCGTGTTGCGCAGCTGGCTGCCACTGATCAATCGTTGTGGTCAAAGTCTGCCTCCCTTGTTGTTGGCCCCTCAGGTTCGATCTCTAAGACAAAAGAAGTGGTGTTCTTTTGGATGTACGATCATGATGTCTTTGATTTTTTTTCTGCTGGCCTGGATTTGGGGCCAGACTGGGGGAATCGCTGGCTGGGTACCGGTCGCGTTCTTGTTGTTATACGCCCTTTTCTTTTCTTGTACGGGACTTAATCACCTGGCCCTCAATACCTTGCAAGGAAAACTGATTCGTACCCGTGCCAGGGGCAGTTTGATGATGTGTGCTAATGTGCTGGGTGGCTTTACGGCGCTGATACTAGCTGGCCTTTTGTTGCCGCGCTGGCTGCATGCGGAGAGGGCCGAATTTCAGTGGATTTTTGCAGCTTCTGCCTGCTTCTTTGGCTTGGCTGCCATCTTCTTGTTGTTACTGAAAGAATCCGCAGACGATTACCCGCGGCAACAGACCGCGTTGGGATCGTTGTTGCGAGATGTTGTCCGGACACTTCGGCAGGATCACAACTTTCGTGGCCTCGCAGTGGTGGCTTTCTTGTTTGGTTGTTCGATGATGTTGTTTCCACACTACCAGAATGTCGGTCGTGGTATCTTGAATTTGAATCTTAAGAACCTGATCGTGTGGGTCATGGTCCAGAATGCAGGAACAGCTCTCTTTAGCCTGCTGGTTGGACCTTTGGCAGATCGTCGAGGCTACCGGTCAGTCTTGCGTGTGGTGCTCTTGCCGATCGTGACTGCTCCTTTATTGGTGATGATCTTTTCCCAGTTGCCAGCGATTGGGGAGCAGTTGTACTGGCTAGTATTCCTGATGGTCGGCCTCACGCCCGTGTTGATCAAGACGTTCCAGAATTACACCTTGGAGTTGGCCCCACACTCTGAGCACCCGCGTTACCTGGCCACGATCAGTCTCTGTATTGCTGCTCCGATGATTTTTTCGCCGCTGTTGGGTTTGCTGATTCAATGGTGCCAGAGAGCATCCTGGTGTCCGGACTCACTCGCCTTTCATCCCGCCTTTGCCGTAGTCATGTTGTTGATCTTTTACGGCTGGTTGCGGACCTTTCATTTGCATGAACCACGCCTGGGCAACGCTTCTGGCACCTAAGCAGGTCGCTGGTTGGCTGTACTGCGACGGTTCTGGTAAGATGATCATGTTGCGAAGATTCCTGTCCCGAGCCGCTGGTATGATGGTGCCCTAAAATGAACACTCTTCAATTGTTAAAAGCAGAAATCATGCATCGTAAACTGAACTTTGTTTTCAGTTTCGTAGCTGTGATGACAGCCGCTACCTTGTTTGTTGCTGGCCCCACGATCTTGCGAGGTTACCAGCGCGATTCGGCTCAACGCTTGACGGAGATGCAACAAGAGACAGACAAAACGCTAGGTGCTATGGAGGAGAAAGCAGGACAGGACCTGGTTAGCCTCGATAAACGAACCAAGCGAATTATGCGAGATCTGGGTTTTACCCTGCGGATTGTCCATAAGAATACTGACTTGACACAGCTGTTTGCTAAGTTCGTTTCTTTCGATATGCCGGAAAGCTATGTCGAAAAACTGGCGAGTTCACCGGAGATTACCAAGATTGTGCATTTGGTGGCGACGCTCAAGCAGATGGTTGAAGTTGACGGGCAATCACGACTGCTGGTTGGATTTGCTCCGGAGTCCACCCAGTCACACATTGAACAAAAATCCCCGATGGGATTTCAAATCAAGCCGGGTACGGTTTACCTCGGTAACGTCGCAGCAAAAAAAGACCAGGGAATGTATCAGGTTGGAGATAAGATTACAGTCTTGGAAAACGAATTCTCGGTGGCCCGTGTGCTACCACTCGATGGCAGTGAGAATGACATTGCCATTGCCATGCACTTGAAAGATGCTCAGCGGGTTCTTAATAAACCGGCCCTGATTAGTGAGATCGTGGCCCTGGGATGCAAGTGCAAGACGGTCAATCGTATCGAAGAGATCACGGCCCAGTTAGAAACGGTACTTCCCGATACCCAAGTGATTGAATTGAGGATGCAGGCAATTGCTCGTGAAGATCAGCGGAAACTCGTGACCAAGTATAATGCTCAGCAAATGGAAGACTACAAAAATACCCGCAAGAAGATTGTTGACGAAGAAGAGGCTGGTAAAGCCACGGTGCTGAATGTCCTGGAAGGTGTTACAAATTACGTTATTCCGCTGATCGTCCTGGTGTGCGTGATCTGGATTGGTATGCTGGCCTGGTCCTATGATCGTGAACGCCGC
>CAZXJC010000636.1:0-8245 GCA_964640885.1 uncultured Pirellulaceae bacterium
GCCACCAACATGCCTGGCATACTCCTGGTCCAGTGAAATCGTGTTTTTATAATTGGTATCACCGGTCCCTGTTGATGCTCCGGTTAGGAACTGGTCAGCGTTATTATGCCCGTGAACGCTTCGTCCATGCGGGTGCGAAAACCCAGACAGGATGGTTAACTCGTCTCGCAATGATTCCAGCGGTTCAAAACACTTCGTGAACGTAAACTTTTTACCGTTGCCATGCGGGAACCAAAGCCAGTCCTTGTAAGCCGGATCTTCCGGCAATGGCATCGGAACGCCATCCGGAAAATAAAAACAGGCCAAACGCTTGGGATTCGTTGCCTTCGGTGCCGCTTTTGCGACGGTCGGCGCAGAACCGAAAAGGGGTAAGGCAAGTGCTACACCACTCCCACGGAGGAATCGGCGACGATCAAGAGCATTAAGATTAGTAGTCATAGCAACCTATTATAGTTAGTATCTGCCAGCTAACTCTAGTCTCCATCTCCTACTACTTTGACTGGAACAGCTCGCTCGCAACAATCAATTTCACCATCGTACCCAGGCCATCTTCCTGTTTTCGCAGTTGGGCTGCAATACGGTTTACGCTTGCATAGTCACCAAACGTCAACGGCCTACCCAACGCATAAGTGAGCATCTTGTAAACCATGGCCCGGGCAAACTGATCCTGCCGGTTTTCCAACAGGAATTGTTTCAATCCTTTCATGCCATCAAGCTTCTGCTTATTAAACAACAGGCTCGTGGCATCGACCGGCTTTCCTTTGACTTCATTGCGCCACCGACCAAGGGCATCGTAATTCTCAAAAGCAATGCCCCAGGGATCAATCTTGGCATGACAGGACATGCAAGCGGCATGATTGCGGTGATCTTCGATACGTTCCTTGAGCGTAAGCTTGGCGATTTCCGGAGCGGCCAGGTCAATTTCCGGCACCGCCGGAGGGGGAGGTGGTGGCGGATCGTTAAGAAGGCTTTCCAGCAACCAGATTCCTCGCTTGAGAGGATGGGAGTCGGCGCCAGCCGAATTCATGGCCAGCAAACCTGCCTGAGTCAGTAATCCTCCGCGATCCTGTTTCACGTCAAGGTTTACGCGACGGAAATGATTACCAAGTACGCCATCGATCCCATAGTGACGTGCCAGTCGCTCGTTGACCATCGTGTAATCAGCATCGATAAAACTCAAAATACTGCCATTCTCTTGCAAGACTTCCTGGAAGAACGCAATCGGCTCTCGTTGCATCGCTTCTTTCAAGGCAGGATCAAACTGAGGATGGATCTTTCGGTCAACATTCAGAAAATCCAACAGTTGCATATCGAGCCATTGCCGCACAAAGTGCTCCGAAAATCGCTGAGAACGATCGTCAGCCAACAGGCGTTTCACCTGACCAGCAAGAACGCCTGGATCACTCAATTCCCCACTGGTGGCAAGCTTCAATAACTCGACATCAGGAGTACTGCACCACAGGAACATCGACAGCCGCGTTGCCAGTTCGTGTTCCGACAGTATTTGCGGCTTGGCTGCTTGCTGAGCTTCTTGCTTGACATCTGTTCGTACCAGATAGAGAAGGTTCGGTGACGAAAGGACCGCTGCCAGCACTTCGACAACCGCTTCCTCAAGGTTTTCACAGTCGGGACGAATCGCCTGGTAAAGTTTGAATTTCTGATCCACTTCTGCCCGGGTCACGTCGCGTCGCCAGGCACGCTTCATGAAACTCTCGATCACTTCGCGTGCGTAAGCATTCTCGTTGGCCCGATTCTTACTATCGAAAAAAATTCGAGTGTGAGATTTCGGGGGCCACTCCTCATAAACGGGTGTACTTACCTCGACTGAGTCGATCTGGATAGCGCCTTGCGAAACGGAACTGTTCCCCAGTCGGATGTATTCGGAAGGATTGGGCATCGCACCCAATTTCGTAACGTTCCGGACTGAGTTGCGGGGGTAGATCTCTCCGAGGGGAAACTCCCACTGGTAAATTTCGGGAGCCTCGTGACTGGCCTTGATCGGTGTGTCAGCGGTACTGACCCGCATCCGCGCGCGGCCCTCGTTACTAGCCTGCCAGCCAAATTCTAACTGCAAGCTGGGGGTTCCCGTCACTTTCCCTGGTGCCCGTGAGGCACGGACGCGAACTCGCATCGTCCCCTCATTCGGTATCCGATCTCCTAATTCAACGATCAGGCTCTGCCCCTTGGGAAGAATGGCAACGTGATCAAAAGAATCCGGCATTGCCGTAAGTGCTTTGATCGGGGCAAAAGCATATTTGGCACCATAGTATGCCCAACTTGCTCGAGCAGTACGTCCAGTCGACAATTCCTCGTAATAGGTATTGTTATGTGGCTTCTTGAAGCTGGCCTCCAGTTGCTCAACTTCTTTTTTCTGCCTGGCCGGATCGTCCTTGAATTTCTCCTTGAGCTTGTTGACCTGTTCAACCTGCTTGGGCCATTCCCTGGCAATCGCGTCTTTCATGTTCACGCTCCAGTGGAGAACTGGAGGACGCTCGCCACGAACCGTCGCCCGCAGCAACGCCTTGCGAGCCAACCGCCGATATATCTCGAACTGCACAACGGTCATATGCAGAACTTCTGAACTGTTTTGAAAGCCATCGTCGGAATTCGCTTCCGGAGGCAAGTCCCTAGCAAAGTCATAGGGAAGCCCCAGTAAATCTTGCAAGGCGTAGCTGTACTCGTAACGAGTCATGCGTCGAAAAGAAGAATGCCCCTGTTGCCGCCGGCGCACCTGCGAGGCAGTTTGAATCTCCGTGGAAAGCCACTCAATGATCTTAGTGCGATCAGCATCCGCCAGCTTGACCTTGGCATCCTCCGGAGGCATCTCGTCATTGCTAATGGCATTAAAGGCTTCTAGCCACCAATCGACATCCTTACCGTGAAGCAGGTCGGGGTCGAGAGTGTCGACGCGAAACTTACCCTCCTGCTTCTTGGCACCATGACAGCCAGAGCAGCTCTTCTTCAAGACAGGTTCTATCTGCGCTCGAAACTCGGCCAATCGCGGCTGAGGTGCTGTTGAGTCAGTTGCCTTCCGAGCCTCAGGCTTTTCCTCGCCCAAGACCAGCATGGATCCCACCATCGCAAGAAAAAACAACACCGAGAATTGGAGTTTTATCTTCTCCATGAATCAATCAGCTTTCTCCAATCGTTCGGTCATGGGGCAACCGAGGATGCTATTAATGCGAGAACTAAGCCAGGACTTCCGACATCTCCCCGGTACTGTCCGCGAACGAATCGGCCTTCACGCCCATTCGTTTTTGCACGGTGACAAACAGGTTAGATAGTGGCACGTCCTTATCAAAGGTGAGATATTGTCCGTGCTTGTATCCCATGCTCTTGCCACCAGCGAGAATCAGCGGATAGTTCGTATTGTTGTGAGTCTTGCTGTTGCTGCTTCCATAAAACAGGCACGTGTTATCCAGCACCGAGCCATTACCCTCTTTCATCTCACTAAGGCGTTTCATCAGGTAAGCCAGGCAAGACGCCTGGTAACGATCCCACTTGCCCTTGTTCTCTGCACCAGCACCCTTGCCAGCACCATGGGCTAAACCGTGAGCATCCTTATTGAATCCCAACAGGGAAGGAAACTTGTTAGCAATCGAGATAGCCCCATGCATACTTGCCAACTGGTACGTGACGAAGCGGGTTGAATCCGTCTGGAAGGCAAGCGCAATCAAGTCGAGCATCGTGTGAATCAGCTTGTCCGGAGTTTCGTTGTCAGCATCGAGGCTGAGCCCTTCGGCATTTGCTTTGGGCCGCGGAACCTTAAGCCAACGTGCGGACCGTTCGACATCCTGCTCAATCTCGCGGACGGAAGTCAGGTATTGATCCAACTTACCCTGGTCTGCCTTGCCCAGTTTGCGTTGCAGGCTCTTGGCTTCGTCAAGAAGCAGGTCAAGGTGGCTGCCTGTACGAGTCAATCCTTTCCTTTGAGCTTCGATCGAGTCACCGTTAAGCCCAAACAATCGTTCGAAAACGATCGCTGGTCGGTTGAACGATGGGATCGGTTGTCCGGTTCGGGAGTAAGAAAGCGTGTTGGCTCTCGTGGGCATGCCAGTCCCGCCATCCGAGGAGAGCGTTAAGCTGGCGAAGCGAGTACTGTCACCCAGCTTATGGGTGCGTGCCATGAACTGATCCAGGGAAATTGAGTTCTTTAAACCGGTTGTAGCCAGAGAGAGTTCTTCACCTGTGAGAAAAGTGTCTCCACTGTCATGCCCGCCGATGCGACGAACCTTAGGATGGGAAAGTCCACCCAGGATCGTGACCTGGTCACGAAAGGGTTCCAATACCTCGAGTGATTTGTTGAAGGTGAAATCGGATCCCGTACCCTTGGGAAACCAGTTCCATTGGCCGTATTCCCCCTCTTGCTTGGGCAAGCTGACACCGTAGGGAAAATAGATCGAGCAGAATCGACGCGGAGGCGACTTTTGTTGCGGCCCCGCAAAAGACTCCATCCAGGGTAAGGCGAGGGAGATACCGGCTGCCTTGAGAATGGTCCGGCGTTTCATCTGCATAGCCTTTTGATTCATGATCGCATCCTTCTGTCTATCCTTCGAAGTTCTGTTCTTGTGGTCATTATCGCGACAAAAAGAGCTCGCTCATGACAATATTTTTCATCAAACCCGGAAGTCGATAATCATCCTTAGCAAATTGTACACTTAATTCGTCGATCAGTGGATCATCAGCCAGTTCCAGGGACCGTCCTAAAGCATAAATGAGCATTTTTGAGACCAACGCCTTAGCGAATTGGTCTCGTCTCTGGTTAAGCAAAAACTTCTGCAAGTCAGCCAAACCCGCAATTTCATGGTTCCCAGGGAGGGTGGTCTGGGTCGAAACAGGCTTCTTCAAACGAGCGGTTTTTTCTCGCAGCAGGCCGATCGCATCATATCGTTCGAGAGCAATTCCCCACGGGTCGATGCTGCGATGGCAATCGGCGCAGGCTTCTTTTTCTCGATGCTGCACGAGTTGCTCACGGATAGAGAGTTTTTCGAAATTTGGCACGCTCGCTGCCAGGTCGGGAACATCGGGCGGTGGGGGATTGGGAGGATCATGCAAGAGATGTTCCCGGATCCAAACAGCCCGCTTGATCGGATGAGAATCCGCACCATCCGATCCAGCAAGATGGGTGGAGGCATGGCCCAGAAGTCCACCGGGGCGATTGGTCCCCTTGAGTGAGACTCGCTCAAATCGCTGAGACCTTGGCCCACTCAATCCGTAGTGTTTCGCCAGGGCCGCATTCAGCATCGTGAAATCAGCATCGATAAACTGAAGTGCCGAAGAGTTGCTCTGCAGGATCTCTTTGAAGAAGGCCAGCGTCTCGCCAACCATGGCAGGCTTTAACTGGTTATCAAATCTCTTGTAGTACTGGGGATTAATAGCAACTCGATCGACCCCTTCAAGGTCCAGCCACTGCATGCAGAACTGCTCAGCGAACCGGTCGGACTTGTCATCCTTGAACATCCGGTCAAATTGTTTTTGCAGTACCGAAGGTTCTCGCAAACGGCCCGCATCAGCCAGGGCCGAAAGTTCCTGGTCAGGCATGGAACTCCACAGGAAATATGAAAGTCGCGTCGCCAATTCATGATCTGAAAGGGGACGTGGCTTGCCAGCCACATGGGGCTCACTCCGGAAAATAAAATTCGCAGAGGCCAAGGCCGCCGCCAGTGTTTCCTTGAGAGCGAAAACCTCCGAACCACCCTGCTCCTGGATTGTCATCACATGGGAAGTCCACTGTTGCAACTCTTGCTCACTCACCGGTCGACGCCAGGCTCGTCGCAGAAAGTTCTTCAGGACTCGCCGCACAGACTCACTCGATTCCAAATCTTCTTCATCGGGAACGATGTTACGGTGAACCACGGGAGGCCAGGAGTCATGGTCATGCCGTACGATCTCTACCGAGCTGATGATGATGCGAGGAAAGTCAGGATCTTCTGGATATTCCTGGATTTTCCTTTTCCTGGTCTTCCCATTCTTTTTCTCCTCGATCACCTTGTTGACGGGCTTCGGCAAAGGCTTCCCATCAACCAAGACGTTTTGCAGCGTGATCACACCATTCAACTTCTCCGTTGGCACATGGGCTTCCGGAAGAGGAAAAAACTGCGGACGACCAGAAATTTCATAATACTCCGGAGTCGTGGAGGCAATCTCAATTTCACACGCATCCCCCATGATGTTCAGCGTCAAACCTGAAACGAAATAACCATAGCGAGCGTGGAGGACAGGAGCAGGTTGCCCCGGCTTACGGTCCGTGTGTGCCTTGATCCGGATCGTGAAAACGTCCGACCGTGGTAAATCTTTGAAGGATCCATGCCAAAAATTAACCCGTCCCAGGCGTTCCGAAGAATTCCCCACCAAACTCCTGTTCCCTCCTTTTCCCTTGACATTCCCCTTGATCGGGGTAACCACGCGATCCTGTTGTTCACCTTCTACCAGAACAAAATCCAAGGCCTTACGAGCCGCCTTGAGGTAATTTTCGATTTGCAGCGCACTGACTTCCAGGGAAGCGCCATTATTGCGAAAGCCATCACTCGACCTGGCATCAGCAGGAAGCTCCTCGCTGTAATCCATCTGAAGCCCAAGCAAGTCACTCATGGTGTATTGGTACTCAGCCCGGTTCAGTCGCCGCATCACTACCTGTCCACCGGTGCCTTGCCGGGCACGGGCAGCGAGCTGCAACTGCTCAGTGAGCCAACCCACGAGCTTGCGACGCTCCGGGCCTGACAGTTGAGGCGCATCTTCTGGTGGCATCTCACCAAGATTGAGCTTGTTCAGCGCATCGTGCCAGGTTTCAGTCGACTTCCCTTGCACCAGGTCAAAATCCAATTGATCCAACCGGATGTCACCCTTTTGTTTCTCGGGACCGTGACAATCATAGCAATACGTTTTGAGCAGTGGTCGAATGCTCTCTTTAAAAACCGCTTCGCCATCCGCTGCCCAGGCGCTAGAAGACCATAACCCAACACACACAAAGGCAAGCAGGCAGGCCAGCCCCAATCGGTTAAAAAACACAGTCTGTTTATAGATGTAATCGTGATTCATCTCTTAGGATCCGTTGGTTCTTATTCTACACGCTCTCAACACAAGTACGAATGCAAGTCGGCCACATTCCTCCAGGTTATTTCCCAGTAAATTCACGGGAACTGGGACGCAGCAGAGTGATGTTAAGCGTCAATGGCAGGTGTTAGAATAGCCAACTCGCTAATCACTCCAATTCGAAGCCTGTTACTGCGAACCACGATATCATGAATCATCAATTAAACTTAACGACTCTCTACCGAACAGCGATCCTGCTACTTACACTACCGACCCTGCTGGTCGCCCAAAATCCACCTTATAATGTCTTCCCAGATGCGGACCCGCCCTACTACCGAGTTCGTTACGAAGCTTCCCAGGAGCCAGGTGCGTTGAGCTTCCCGGTCAACTACACCATCTGGATCCCAGCAGGTGTTAAAACCTTGCGTGGCGTCGTCGTCCACCAACACGGTTGCGGCGAGGGCTCCTGCTCGTCAGGCTTGAGTGGCGCCTACGATCTGCACTGGCAGGCGCTGGCCCGCAAGCATGACTGCGCTCTGCTCGCTCCTTCCTATGAACAACCACAGAAAGCTGACTGCCAGCTCTGGTGTGACCCGCGCAACGGATCGGACCAGGCGTTTCAAAAATGCCTCGTCGACCTGGGCAAGAAGTCCGGGCATCCGGAATTAGCGAAGGTTCCCTGGGCCCTCTGGGGACACAGCGGTGGCGGACACTGGGCCGGCGGTATGGTCCTGCTTCACCCACAGCGGGTAGCGGCGGCCTGGCTGCGATCCGGAGTTCCTCTGCTGGAAGCCAACCCGGATCGTCCCTCGATCAAGGCTCATACGATCCCTGCAGCAGCCCTGCGTGTACCGGTCATGTGTAACCCGGGTACCAAGGAGGGGGTTACCGTCAAGGATGGACGATTTGCACGTGTCTGGCCTGCCAATGAAGTTTTCTTTTACGGGATGCGTGGCCGCGGGGGACTGATCGGAGTATCGGTCGATCCTCTAACAGCCCACGAATGTGGTAACCAGCGTTACTTTGCCATCCCCTGGCTCAATGCCTGCCTGCAACTGCGCCTTCCCAAAGAAAGTGGCCAGCCACTCAGGGCAATGCCGACCGATAAAGCATGGCTAGCCAAGCCGACTGGTTTCCAGGCCGTACCCGCCGCTAAGTTTACCGGGGATCCGCTGAAAGCAGCCTGGTTCCCCAATGCCAGCGTAGCCCGCGG
>CAZXJC010000637.1:0-3769 GCA_964640885.1 uncultured Pirellulaceae bacterium
ATGTCAGAAAAATCAGCAGTCGAGGCAATCCCTGGGCTGCTTCATCACCAGCAATCTTGGCAATGATCACCGGTCCACCGAGACTCTTGACCGAGATCTCTGCGGTGAAGAGCATTTTCAGGACCTTACCTACCTCTTGCAATTTTTCCGTCGTTTCACGGAATCCCAAGGCAGCTGCCGATGCCCAGGAGTTACTGCGGTTGGTCCGCTCCAGCCCCATGAAAATCAGTCCGCGGAGGGGAAAAAACCACTCCGTCGCCTCGACTCTGGCCAGATTAACTTCCTTAAGCTCGCCAGCTCGCCGCACGCTGACTTTCACGGTTGTCCCTGGCATCGCGGTTTGCAACGTATGGTGAACATCGAGCCAGGTCAGTGGCGTGGCCTCGAGATCCAAGGGTTCGGCGTACCCTAATCGCCCGGCAAAAAACTCGTCAAACGTTTTTTGCTGGGCTGCATTCTCTGGCGTGTTTTGAAAACGAACTAAAATCACTTCGTCGCCTGCGGCAAGTCCCTGCTCAGCAGCAGGGCTCTCGTCCCGCACGCGAGCCACGACCGAACCGACCTGGTAGGCGATACCGATCGACTGGAGCCCGATCGTCGCACCCGGTCCCATGTAGGGGTGATAGTTCTCTTCCGGCAGGGATTCGACCGAGACGGTCACGGCTGCTGCGCCTGGGCGATCAAATTCGAGTTCCACCGACTCTCCTTTGAGAGCGGCAAGTTGCTGGGGCAAGGTCAAGGGATCGTCCACTTCTTGCCCATTGATTGTCAGCAGCAGATCTCCCTTTTTAAGCCCTGATTTCTCAGCCAGGGATCCTTTTTGCACACTGATCACTGGCCCCATCTTCATCACCAGGCCTACATGGACCATCGGTGCCGGTGGCACGGTAATGTCAATCCGCTGATCATCCGCTCCATCGCTACCTGATCGTTCTACGGTCAACACCACGGGCTGTGAAACTCGGGCTGCCAGCTTTTCCGACAGGTCATGCAGCCAATACTCTTCGGTTTGACTATCTTGCGTTAGTGGTTCCCCATCGATTGCCACAACACGATCTCCACTTTGCAGCGGCTGCTCGGACTGGCCAGCAACGCGGTGCTTCCAGGTAGGGGTTTCTGTCGCCAGGATCGTCGATGCGGGTGGTCGAATGCCGATCGTCACGTAGCCAAACTGTTGTTTCAGCGTAGTCGAAGCGGTCACTTCGCTTGTGACCACATCCCCCTGGCGATTGCGGCGTGTCAGTTTAATGGGCCGGACCGTCTTGCCACCGGCACTGGCATAGACATTTTGAGCCAAATCCCATTTGAAGCGGAGGTGTTCATTTGGTTCATGATCCCCGATGGCAATAATCTGGTCGCCCGACTGCCAGCCATCCTCCCAGGTGGGGCTACCCATCGAGACCCCACCAATGCACGGCGTATACTTAACACCAATCCGATAGGCAATGGCTGCAAAGATCACGGCAAAGATAAGATTCATCACGACGCCTGCCGAGATGATTGCCATTCGCTGGGGAACATTCTTGGCAGGGAAGCTGCGGGGATCAAGGATTAGCTCGGTCCCATCCTGGCCTTCACTCCCTGCGTCACTGGCCGCTTCCGTCTCGGCTGCTGGCTCAGTTGTTTCCGAAGTCACTTCCTCTGACGGAGCGTTTTCCCCGTCCTGGGCAACGCGAATACGTTCTGCTTCCTTTTGGTAGTCGGTTGTTGGCTCCGTTGTTTCCGAAGTCACTTCCTCTGACGGAGCGTTTCCATCGTCCTGGGCAACGCGAATTCGGTCTGCTTCCTTTTGATAGTTGGCCGGGTTGTCATCCTGGCCGAGCATTTTCACATAACCACCGAGCGGAATGATGCCAATTCCGTATTCGGTTTCGCCGCGCTGAAACTTACAAATCGTGCGTGGCAAACGAAGCGGACCGATTTTAATGGGAACATCGAAACCGACGTAGAATTTTTCACACTTGACGCCACACGCCTTGGCAACCAGGAAATGGCCCAGTTCGTGAACAAAAATTACAAACCCCAAGCCACCGGCGACTTTTAAGATGGTCCAAAAAAGGGCCATCGAGCCAGCCACCGAACTAAGTACTAAACAGAATTCCACCGCGTTGTCTCCTTCCGGGCCCACACGTCAATCTTTTCAAGCTGCTCTAACGTCGGACGTGCGTCAAACTCGTGGTGATCCAACACAGCACGACATGCCGGAACAATATTTTTGAATTCTAGCCTGCCTGCTAGAAACTCGGCAACCGCAGCTTCGTTGGCCGCATTGAGGACCGCTCCCGCTGTGCCACCCTGCCGGGCCACCTCACGGCCCAGTTCCAACGCTGGGAAGCGGGCCGGATCCGGGGGCTCAAAATCGAGCTGGAAGGGCTGTGAAAAATCCATTTTCTCGCGGGAAGAGTGCCAGCGGTCCGGATAAGAGAGGGCGTATTGAATCGGCAACTTCATATCCGGGGGGCTTAACTGGGCAATACTCGAACCATCATCGAACTCGACAAGCGAGTGAACAATCGATTGCCGGTGAATGACCACATCAATGTTTTCGACCGGCAAATCAAATAACCAGCGGGCTTCGATGATTTCCAAGGCCTTATTCATCATGGTGGCAGAATCGACCGTAATCTTCGGTCCCATCTCCCAGGTCGGATGATTGAGGGCATCAGCTACCGAGACATCCTGCAACTGGGCGGGCGTATAATCCCGAAAAGGTCCGCCACTGGCAGTCAAAATGATTCGTTTCAGGCCAGCTCGTCCCGATTGGTGTAGCAGTTGAAATACCGCACTATGCTCACTATCGACGGGCAGAATCGCAGCTCCCCGCTGCTGAGCCAACTCCATCACCAGGGCTCCTGCCATCACCAGTGATTCTTTATTGGCCAGGGCGACCGTTTTTCCGGCTTCCAGAGCAGCCCAAGTTCCCCGCAAACCGGCGCTGCCAACAATCGCCGCCACCACTATATCGATCTCGGGATCCGAGACCAGCGTTTCAATCCCTTCACTACCGGTCAGCAATTGAGTCTCCGCCGGTAATTCGTTCCAGGAATAAGCAGCCGCTTCCTGGCTGTCGGTAGCAACAACCCAACGTGGCTCGGTCGCACGAGCCTGTTGTTCTAATTCACTTAAGCTGCGGTGCGCCGTTAAACCGCTGGCTCGTAAACGTCCCTCGGACTGAGCAATCACCTCCAGGGTGCTGCGACCGATGCTCCCAGTCGAACCTAAAATCGCAACATTGCGTACATCCGTAGTCATCGGCAGAAACCGTACTGGGAGGACTTCTTGGGAGTTAGCAGGAGAACCTGCCATGGCTGTAAGCGGCCAGACTATAACATTTTAAGGAGGGTAACAGTTGCAAACAAGGGAGATGCTTAGAGCCAGCGGTGGGTTACCCAATTTACCTATGGGGCGGGCGACGAAAATCTCTCCAACGAGTATAATGAGCTCCTTACGGCCCCGGCCGGTCGGCTCGGTACCAGGGACGCTTATCGACTCATCACCAACCACCTCTAGCGACCCCGCAACGGTATGTGGTGATCCCGACCCCCCTCACGACATTCTTGAGCGAGTGAAATCAGTATGAAAAATGACTCTGCCCACAACAATCAGGCCCCGGATGGAAAGCCAAATGGCCAGGGTGCAAGTCCCGTCTGGTACCTGGTGGCTGCTGCCCTGGGTGTTGTCGTAGTCGCCTACTGGGTGGGAAACGCCAATGTCGCCAGTATCAAGTACCCCCAGTTTGTAGAACTCCTCAAGAGCGGTAAGCGAGACA
>CAZXJC010000638.1:0-3714 GCA_964640885.1 uncultured Pirellulaceae bacterium
AGGGTCACGAAGCGGGTAGCTGGCCGCCGGAAGACCAGTGGGATAGACCCGGTGGTCGCTTGCTGGCCACCTCCCTGCGGGTACTTATCCTCGAAGTCTATTTCCGGCACTTACCGCTCTACAAGTTCGACGAGTAATGAGTCTCACACGTTAGCGGCCGACTCGTTTTAGTCCCTGCTGGATCTCCTCCTAAGTAAGCACCCCGTCCCGATCGCGATCCCAGAAACTGAACAACAGGGCCATCCGTCCCGACACCTCTGATCGCTCCAGCTTACCGTTCTTGTTCTTATCGTATCCTCGCAGCCGTTCTGCCAGGCTGTCCCCTTCCCCTTCTGTTCGACCATCCGGCTCTGGTGAGCGAGGGGCGCTCGGCTTGCTTCGGCGAACCGCTATATCAAAATAGCCGATCATCATTTCTTCCCAAGTCTGATCGCCCCAACGGACCGTCTTTGTCGGATCCGGATTATTTAGATTGAATTCAGAATTATCGAAATGAGCCGTGCAATAGATTCGGGTTCCGGCTTCAAGCTTCAACGGCTCCCTCAGTCGATAGGCGGTTTGCCAGTTGAAATCGAATTTTGGTACATCGATCAAGACCTCACGACTGCCGTCCCGGTCCATGGATTCATAGCGAAAGGATTTTCCGCGAACATGCATATGAGGCATAAAGCCCAGCAGCAAGGCCTCCTCTCGAGAGCTTCGACTAACGGCCGTCACACGGTAGTTTTCTTCACCCGGCGGGATTCGCAGATAGCGTTGCGCGGCGCTGGTCGTCTTAACCTCGTACTTAACCTCATCCGCATCAGCAAATACAAAGCCGATTTTACTCTGGTCAAGTTGCGCCGATCCAATCGGCGTGTAGTGCACCTGGAAAATTAATTCCGAACCCGCTGCGATTCTCTTCGCCATCCCTTCGGGAAACGGACGGGCCAGCAAGCCCGGTACATAACCGACCAGGAAGCCATCCAACCCACCGGAACCCCTGCGTCCCCCCGGTACCCGTGCAAATGCCAGTATATGATGTACGACCGCCCGATTCCCCGGTAAAAGCTCAGCAGCCGTAATCCACTTGTCTTCCTTAAACCCGGGGTCTACGCGAAAATATTGGTATCGAACGACCCCCTCAGCCGGAACCCGGTACGCACGCTTGGCGATCGGCAGTACCAAATCCGGTTCCTTCGGTAGCTGCCAGCCGACTGTATACGTCTTGCTATCTGGCAATTGGCTCGTGTCCCCCCGTGGAGCCCCATTTTCCACCCATCGATAAATCAGGCTCTTTTCTTCATCATTCAGACGTCGGTCATTTGCAAAATGCCCGAACTTTTTGCTGGCGTGCCATGGAGGCATCCGTTCGTCTTTCACAACTTCGGCAATGGTTTCCGCCCAACCGACCACCTCATCGTATTGTTCGAGGGCAAAGGGTGCGATCTCGCCCTTACGATGGCACTGAACGCATCGGTTTTGCAAAATTCGTGATATCTGATTGGAATAAGTTACGTCGCTATTCTCGTCAGGTTTTCGAATGCGGCCGATAAAACAGCCCTCCGCCTCACGAATCGGTTTCGCCACTCGCTTCCCCGCTAGCAACTCGTCGATCGCCACTTTCAGGTCCTGTCGTGTAGGCGAACTACGAACAACCCCCACTCCGTACTGGTCGTCGATCCGGCCCCAGTACGCCACCCGTCGTTTCTGATCAAGAAGAAAGACCTCCGGAGTCCGCACCGCGGACATCCTGTCGGCCAACCGGTTACCGGTATCCTTTAGCAACGGGAACGTTATTTCATGGATGCGTGCGTAGGCCGCGATTTCCGTGATAGAGTCCTGACAATTAGAGTTGATACCAACGAAAGTGACCTCGCTTGGTTCGTAACTGCTCGCCAGGCTCTGCAATCGCGGTCCGTATAATTTGGCTAGCGGACATTCTGTACCAAGAAACGCAAGAACGACCAGTTTGCTTTCCTCGTGTTCCGCTAAAGAATGTTTCTTGCCTCGAAAATCCTGTAGCGTAAAATTCGCCACCGGCGTTCCAATTCTCGTTTCCACTACCTCTGCCGCTCGGGCCACGCTGCCGGCGATGAAAGCCACCAACAACAACGCCACCATTGCAATCGTCCTCACCATGTCTCTCACTCCTGCCCTTTTTCGATACTCGTTATCACTAATCCGACGCGTCCCTAACTATTGATTTATCTAAAAACCCTCTCCGTGTCGAGCGGTTTCGCGAAACCTAGCAAAAAACCATGGGGAGAAGCTATTTTCCAAGGAGTTTCGCTTGTCACGTTATGCCCTTTCGGCGTAAACTACCGGCGTTCCAAACTGAAGCTATCGAAAAGGAAGCCAGCCGATGAAGAAAACCGTTTTTCTAAGCCTTCTCTCGTTGTTGCTGCTAGTCGGGTGCAACAACGACGACACGGCGACGACACCACCAAACGACGACAACGGGGCGACGACTGAGGCTCCGGCCGACAATGGTGACAGCGACGCCGCAGCAGCGAGTGACGTAACCGTCGGATTCGAAATCGGCAACCAGGCGCCAGAGATCAGCGGCGAAGATATTGATGGCACGCCCTTCAAGCTCAGCGATTATCGCGGCAAAGTTGTAGTCCTCGATTTCTGGGGCGATTGGTGACCACCTTGTCGGGCTATGTACCCACACGAGCGGTCGCTCGTAGCAAAAATGAAGGGCAAACCATTTGCCCTAATCGGCGTCAACAGTGACTCCAAGGAAAAGGTTCAAGCTGCTCTCAAGCGGGAGAATATCACCTGGCGTTCCTTCTGGGACGGCGGAGACACGAGCGGGCCAATCGCCACCCAATACGGCGTCCGCAGTTGGCCCACAATCTATGTCCTCGATCACAAGGGGATCATTCGTTACAAGGGCGTCCGCGGTGACAAGATGGACGCCGCCGTCGACGAACTGATTGGCAAAGTCTCTTTGAGCAACGTGATTCACGCGACGTCCGAAACGTTCGCTACACATCTCGAGTCAGACAAGCCGCTACTATTGGACTTTTATGCCGACTGGTGAGACCCCTGCAAAGAACTCTCGCCGATCTTCGAAGATCTCGCGAAAGAGTATGCTGGCCGGGCGGTCGTCCTGAAAATTGATTTCGACAAGGAAGAGGCGCTTGCCGAAAAGTATGAAGTCTCTGGCTTGCCGACTGTGGTCTTCTTGAAGGACGGGAAGATGCACGGCCAAAAGATCATTGGTGCGATGGAACGAGCTGACTACAAAGCTCGCATCGAAGCAATGCTCAAATAAGAAGGTCCACAACACGTATCGAAACGAACCGTTTCATTTTGAAACGCGTTCGTTTTTTCATGGGACGCACGCTTCCAGAGGCCCTAAAACAACTCCCAGCCCTTGCGATACCGGCGGCGAATGTACTGATCCGCCTCGGGGCAGTTAGTCGCCTTCATCGCCGGTCCGTCCCATTTCACCTCTTGCCCGGTACGGATGGCTAGGTTCCCGAGCAGTACCACTTCCGTAAAGGGGCCCGACCGCGAGAAATTAGAGAGCGCCGCCGGTCCACCCTGACAGGCCGCCAACCATTCAGCATCTTCGCTCACAACCCGAGGTATTGTCGGTTCAGGGGCCTTAAAGTTGGCAGCAACCGATTCGGGCGTGATTACCCAATCTGTCGTGCTCCGCTTGAAGAACATCTTTCCCTTTTCCCCGATCATCACCAAGTCGAATTTCTTCGCCACTTGTTC
>CAZXJC010000639.1:0-3114 GCA_964640885.1 uncultured Pirellulaceae bacterium
CACCTTCAAGGTCTCACCCCGCTTGATCTCCAACAGCTGATCTCGAAAAGCTCCGGACACACCAGTCATCTTGACCTGCTTGCCAACGATCTCATCCTTGACCCACCGTCCTCCATACATGGAGGTCACGTGATCTACTTCCATGGTAAATTCACCGAGCTCGACATCTTTCGTTTTCAGTCGTCCGATAACGATGGCGTAAAAATTGGTTCCGCCCCCCGCCTTCTCGCCAACCTTGCCTCCTTTTCCCTTGCCAGCGGTCCCTTTGCCAGTTTTCCACTTGCTGTCGCCAGCTCGTTGTTTCATCCAGGCGATAACCTGTTCCTTCGTAGCGCCGCCCGATTCGACCTTCTGGCGTAAAGCCGGACTGTTCTTGAGCAACTGCTCATAAGCCTTATCCCAATCTCGATCGGCTCCAACAGTCGTTTTGCTCGGCCCATCTTTTTGCTGCGTCGCGGCTTTCTTGTATTCGGCGATCGCCTCGGCTTCCGTCATTTTGCCAGCAGCGACTGCTGCCTTGAGACGCTTTCCAAGTTCCTCAAGGTCGACGGCCTTACCGCCAGCGCTCGGTTTAGCTTGGGGCTGAGGTTTAGCCGCCAAGTCCATCAGTTTACGGGCTTCTTTTTCGGTTAACTTGCCCGCTTCAACAAGCTTCTTCAACTGATCAGACAACCCCGAAAGATTGAGCTTCTTGCCAGGTTTTTTCTGGGCGTTTTCCTTCAAGGCCTGGGCCTTACTTTTGGTGTTCGCTGGCTTCTTCTCCTGCTGGGCTTCCAGCAAAACCGGTGCTACCAGCAACATCATTATCAAGCCAATTGCCGCATGTCTCATGTGATTCTCTCCGAAAAGTCTCTCTCCTTGTGGATGCGGAGTTCGCAAACTCACCCCGCTATTCTACCAACCCGCCCCTGTTCCGTACCACCTTAAAAAACGCTTTACGGGTCCTTCTTATCCCCCCTGATCGTCCAGCAAAGCTTGCCAGAGATCGATCGCTTCTTTGCGGGTCAACTTACCTGCTTTAACCATTTCTCGAAGACGCAATGCAAAGGCATCCAAGCGTTGTGATTGCTCCCGTGTAATCGTTCCGTCTTCCAAGAGGGCCTTCACTCGGGGCGATTGAACCACGCTTCCTTTACCATCGTTCTTTTTACCGTCGCCCTTACCGGCAAGCATCCTCGCTTCGGCTTCACGTCGCTCCGCAGCAACCTCCTCAGCTGACCGCTCGTATCCCTTTTCCAGGCAATAGAGGTGAGTCGTCGACCGCAGCACAAGTGAGTTCCCTGCCACCGCCGGCGATGCGATAAAGCTGGCATCCAAACGATTACTGGCAACCCCTCGATACTCTTTGCCAGCCTCGATGACCGTGACGTCCCCCGTCTTACTAGAGAAATAAATCTTGCCGTTAGCCAACAACGGAGAAGCCCAATGATCGCCACTGGGACGAAGGCGGTTCCTCCAGATCTGTTCGCCCGTCCGGGCATCCATGCTGGTTACGATTCCGCCACTATCGGTCACCATGTACAGGCGGCCATCTGCCAGCAGGGGTGACGACATATTGGGGACACTCTTGCGGTGCGTCCAGGAAACGTGACTCTCAGTAACGTTTCCCCGACCGTTTGGGCGAATCGCCATCAGTTCCTTGGCAATCCCTGTGGTCACGTAGACCAGGCCCCCGTAGGCAACTGGACGGCAGGCCACGTTCCAGCACCACCCCTGCAAATCCACGCGCCAGAGTTCCTTGCCTGTTTCCGGTTCGTAGGAAAACAACACCTCGGCTCCCGGGGCAATCAGCTGCTGCTTACCTTCCAACGTGACAAGCGTCGGCGTGGCGTACGACTTACGGTTATCCCCGGGCTTTTTATTGACTGTCCCCCGAATCGCTTCTTCGGAAAGTCCGGCATCGCGCAAGCGGGTCGCCAAGTCTGAGGCCACCTGCCGCTTCGTTTGCCAACGTGTTTTACCCGTCTTCTTATCCAACGCCACCACGTACTGGATATCCACCCCATCAAACTGCAGAAACAACGATTGCGCATCTGCAATGGGTGAGGAAGCGGGCCCAACCCGATGATTGCATTTTAGATCCTGCCGTGTCCACAACACCTTTCCGTTGGTCGTATCGACACACGCGGTTCCATAAGATCCGTAGTGCACGTAGATCCGACCTTCTTCGATGAATGGAGTCGGCGATGCATGCGGGTTTTGATTGGACCACTCCATGCCGGGCTTAACTACATCGAAGACACTGACGCGATGCAGCGTTTTACCGGTTTCCAGATCAAAGCAAATGGCCAACAGCTGCTGGCCACCGTGCATGCCACTGGTCACCCAGACCTGGTTTCCCCAGATCACGGGCGACGACCAGCCGACACCGGCAACGGGGACCTTCCAGCGCACGTTTTTCGTTTCGGAGAACTCCACCGGTAGATCACGAGCACTGGAGATCCCGTCTCCCTGCGGACCACGAAACTGGTTCCAGTGGGCCGCAGAGGTTTCTGCGCCTCGGCTTGAACTCACCGGCAGCCATCCCATTGCCACAACCAACAACGCTACTGCTCCGCACCTCATTGCCTGGCCCCCGAAGACTGAGTTTCTATGGTCGATCAGTGATCACCGAGTTAGCACAGCCCTAACACTGGTCGGACCTACGTTTTCGGTCAATTGACCCTGACCACTCAGATCTTATTTTACCAGCAAAGGCCGCTGCGGAACACTGCGGGCTAGAGGCCCTGACCTGCGCCGGCTACTTTCCCTGGAAGCGGCGAGGAAGGATCTGGTAGAAGGAGTTGGGCATTCCCTCACCGTAATTCGGCGGCAGGTTATTGACGCCCTGGTGAGCTCCCTGGTCTTGGAAACCATTGCGAACGTAATTGTGACTGGAAAGCACTTTCAATCGTCCCTGGCTTACCTGTGCAGCTTCCCCTGGTGTAGTAATGACATGTGGGGTAATCAAGACCACTAACTCGGTCTTACGATCCTGGCTAAACTCCTTGCGAAACAAGGTACCAAACAATGGCATGTCTCCCAGCAATGGCACCTTGAGCTGACGTCGAACGACACGTTCCTCGATCAAGCCGCCAATTGCCATGGTAAGACCATCCCGCGCCACGATCGTAT
>CAZXJC010000640.1:0-2748 GCA_964640885.1 uncultured Pirellulaceae bacterium
AAACCAGTACTGGCGCTGCACGCTTATGCCACGCACCCGATGAGTTATTACGGGCGAGGTGGCGTTACTTCTGATTTCGTCGGGCTGGCGCGGGAAAAACGACGGCGTGATGATTTCTCAGTTGCGCAGATCTACGTCTCGGGCTGCAGCGGAGATGTGACAGCCGGTAAATACAATGATGGCTCTCCTGATAATCGTCCGGTACTGGCTGAGCGGCTGTACCAGGCAATGAAGAAATCATGGGAAAGCACCAAGAAGACGCCGCTCCGCACGATTGGATTTCGGACCACGCAGCTACAGCTAAAATATAATGACCATGAAAAATTTTCTGCCGCCACACTGAAGAAGACACTGGCCGACAGTAAGCAGGACGTCCGCGAGCGAATCTTGGCAGCTATGGGCTTGAGCTCTTTGCAGCGGATTGCCCGTGGACAGGGAATCGATATGCCTTGTGTTGATTTTGGCGATGCCCAGTTAATGCTCTTTCCCGGTGAAGCTTTCGTCGGCTACCAGCTGATGGCCCAGAAAATGCGGCCCGATTCTTTCGTGATGTCGATCGGCTATGGCGAGTGCTGGCCCGGTTACGTGCCCACGAAGTCAGCTTTTGATGACAATTTCGGACACAGCTGGCGCTGGGTGGCACCGGGAGCAGAAGCCCCGATGCGAGCAGCTATGGAGCGCGTCTTGTTGCCTGCCAAGAAGAAATAAGCCAAGCCAGTTAACGAGGACCGTTCACCGTAAACTGCATGATCCTCATGGCGTTTCCGGAACTGCCGGCGTTTTTGTCCGCCGTCATTTTTAACGTCAGGGTATGGGGTCCATCTTTAAGCCCCTGGCCAAACATGACAGTCCGCGGGTAATGGAGCCCCCGGCTATGACGATGAAACAGGTCGACTGTTCGTGGTGGCTGATTATCAATGCGGGATTCTACGATACCAGCATCAGGACCGGCCACAATGTAAGCCCCGACGGCATTCCCTTGGAATTTGAAGACCAGTTCACTGCCAGATGTAGTGGTTTGGAGCATGGGAATCATAGTGAATTGAGATCGTTTCGAGCCGGGTAATTCTTGCCAGCGGGGGACTTCCCATTTCCAGCCGGAGCCAATCTTGGCCTGGTCCGGCCGTCGAAAATGTCCCTGCGTGTAACTGTGGGAATCAATTAGTGTGGCTACCGTGGGATGAGGTTTCCACGGAGCCGGAGATTTCCAGGCTTTCTCGAGCAACTGCTCGATCATGGCGGTGCCGATGGCATTACCAAATGGCTTGGGATGCGTACCCCCGTATTGCTCCCAGCTGATGGCTCTGGCGAGTGTCAGGTGGGCAATTTCCTTCGCCAGGTGAATGGTGGAAACCTGGTAATGGTTCGCCACTCGATCGTGCGCCGCCATTGTCAGGGGCGTTTTGCCTTCCTGCAGTTGCTTTAGCATTCCCGGGTTCACGAAATGGGTGATGACCATGTCAGCCGCTGGATTGTGTGCACGAACCTGCCGGACAATCCCCTCCATGCCCCGAACGCACTCTTGACTGCTGTGGCCCGCATCCTGGTCGTCGTTTACCGCGAACTCAATGAAGAACAGGTCTACTGGCCCCTTGGCCAGTACGTCAGTGGCCAGGCGGAAGGCACCCGTGGTGGAACAGGTAGAGGAAATCCCCGCGGGGGTAAAAGTAAAAGTCGTCTCGGGAAAGCGCTTTTGCAGCAGACTGGCCACCATGGGCCGATAGCCATTCATCTGGGTAATGGAACCACCGATGAAAGCCACGTGGCCAGTTTTCTTTTCCCGGAACTGGTATAGCGAGTTGGTTAGCGTACCACGCAGAAAAACATGACGGTCGGAAATCTTCGGGATATCAGCAGCCCAGCAGGCCGATGCATTCCCAACGAATATCACAGCCAGGGTCAAGAGCCAGGTGCGGTTCATGCCAGGATTTCCTTCACCACGCGGGCTGGTCGTCCGTCGGTGAGTAGTTGTTCCTGGCCATTGTGGTGGAAGATCAACTTGTCATACTGCAAGCCAAACTGGTGTAACAGCGTGGCCTGGAAATCATTGGGCGTCACCTTGTTGACTGCCGCACGGTGGCCTACTTCATCGGTTTCACCGTAGACCATGCCTGGCTTGATACCGCCACCCGCCAGCCAGGTACTGAATCCCTGGCCAGTGTGATCACGACCGCTGTTGGCTGCCTCGCCCTGGGTAACGGGCAGTCGCCCGATTTCGCCGCCCCAGTGGACAATCGTAGTATCAAGCAGGCCACGTCGTTTGAGGTCCGTGACCAATCCGGCGGCTGGCTTATCAGTTCGCTTGCAGGCCGCCGGCAGCGCACTCTTGATGTTCTGATGATTGTCCCAGGGTTGGCCATTGAGAAACAGCTGGATAAATCGAACGCCCCGTTCGACCAGGCGCCGAGCGATCAGGCAACGCGTTCCGTATTCTTTCGTGGCAGGATCATCGAGGCCATAAAGGCGGGGGGTCTCGGCGGTTTCCTGAGAGATATCGAGGGCCTCTTGGGCCGAGGTCTGCATGCGGGCAGCTAACTCGTAACTGGAGATACGGGTTTCCAGGTCTGCTTCACCCGGGTGTCGTTCCAGGTGCTTGCGATTGATGGCATTCAGGAATCCCAGGTTATGCTGGTGAATCGCACCTCGCAGATGCGCGGGAGCATCCAGGTTCAGGAGACGGGGGTCCTTGGGTCGCATGACCGTTCCCTGGTAGAGCGTCGGCATCCAGCCGTAGGCCCAGATGTGGAC
>CAZXJC010000641.1:0-4506 GCA_964640885.1 uncultured Pirellulaceae bacterium
ATTAAAAAGCCATCACTCTGAAACTGCCGGATTTGTGAATCGCCAAGGCCTTGTTTCATCGCTATCCCCCTAACCCAAACCGGAGGCTACAGAGGTCTGCATTGCGGAACCGAAAGCCCGGGGCATGGCCCATTCCAAACATGCTGGCCAATCCCTGGCATTTCCACCACACCATCAGGTCCATCAGATCAACCCCGCGGCTCATCTTCACCGTTTTGCCCTGCTCGCACACCGCCACCCTCCGACCGGAAGGGAGGTTTGTAAAGTCCTTGCTCATGGTCACTGCAGAACAACACCTTACCCACCTCCCTTATATGTCGAACAGGGCATGAGCACAACGCTCAAAACAAAAGTCCATCCTGGTTCAAAGGAACAATCTTCCTCCGTGCCAAGAGCCCATGATACATCTTTCCCTTCCCGGTGGGCACCTCTACAGTCCCGGGAACATTACGGCACCAGAAGTCATAATGGATTCTAATCCAAAACCCCCTTCCCCGCAAACTCGTACGACGGCTCTCCTCTGTCCGGCCTTTGCGCCGGGTGACATTCGAAACGAACAACGACGGCGTCTACCATGATGTGCTGTCGGGACGCTACACCGGTGACGTACCCGACACCTTAAGGCCTGCATCCCTGTTGACATTCCGTCGGATCGACACTGAACTGAAGGGCAGTTGGGCGGATCTTCCCCTCTACAAATCCAACGACTCGGCAAAGTGGATTCACCCTAATGACGAGAGGGAATTCAGAATGAGTATCGCGTCTGTGGGTCGTTTCGTCGGGTTGATCCCCGACGAAAGCCAGGTGTTTCTTACGGGTAAATACAGAATGAATGAACGCGGCTTTAGCCCGCCGGCAACCGGAGTGGTCAAGATCAACGGGACAATCGTTTTGCGCGTACCTCCAGGAGCATCACCTTTTCCCACGACACCGTTCCAGATGGATATCTCGTCCTATTCCGGCGTCCACGCGTTGATCGAGTTTGTACCGGATGCCCGTTACCGCGGCACGGGATCTGTAGACTGGATCAGGCCCATGATTACCACCCTTCCGTGAGGAAGCGGACAGGTTTGAATATCGCCTGGTCGTGGAAGAGTTGGATATTGGGGCCCATGAAATCCTCTGCGATGTCGAGATTGCGAGCATGGTAAAGAAGCTTCCGAAAGTGAATGCTACGCTCGCAACATTACATTATTTGCAGTAGCTGCTCCTCGGCATTATTTTTTCGTTACGGTCTTTGCTATCGGAAATCGTCAGATTGCAAGAATTTCCGGTCCGGCCGCCTCGGCAAAAAGGCGATCGTATTCATCGCGGAGGACTGCGGCCAACTTGTCGTCGAGTAGTTTGCCGATGCCCATATAACCATGGAGATGAATTCATCTGCCTGATCCGAGGTGGTGGCCTGGTATAAAAATACGGTGGAGTCGGGCGCGGATTTCTTTCTTTTGGTTTCTGCCACACTGCCTTGCAGTGGGTCACCAGTTGATGAAAAAGAGGAAACTCAGAATTGGCGATTCTTTGTTTTCATGAGTTTGCGGCAAGAGTAGGCCTACGGAAACGGGAAGTAACGGAGAAGGCAGGAAGCCGTTATCCAATCATTATCGTTCGTGCTCAGGAAGCAAACATGTAGAAGGTGGTGGAGTAGAGACCAGCAGACCGGGAATCTTCCGCAGCAGGGGAAAAGGTGGGCTGACAAGGTGAACTCGTCATCCACCAATCAGATCAACGTGCAAACCGGTAGAGCCACTTGTCCCTATTTCTGCCTGGCCTAAAGTTTCTTCAATACTCCATGAAAGATTGTTGGAAGTTCGACCTTGTTGAACCCGTCGAGAAAATATGTCCTGCTATCATCGTCACCAACCTCCCCATCGCTGTAAATAGCAACCGTAATATAATACTGGCGCTCGGGGCTGACCTTCGATCGATCTCCCAGCTTGATCTCCAATGTGGTCTCATTGCCTTTAACGTGCGCTATTCCATGAATCGTACCTTCAGCAAACAGGTCCGCAGTCTCGTCCGCGATCTGCGGATCATACTCCCAAACCCTGATCCACGCACTTGCCCCAACGAACGCTTCCTCTTCAGCGCCAACGGTCAAGCCTCCCTCAAGCGAAGCCTCTTCCGGACTTTGCCCGCTCTCCTTGGAATCAGAGATCAGACGAAAGAATTCCATGCCTCCACGGATCTGCATCATTCTCTTCACCTCATGGCCTCCACTCACAATACCAGATTCAACAGGGTCCCATGTTTCAAGATCCATCGACCCTTGAATTGAACAAGTGCTGCCATCAGCAGAAGAAAAAGAAATTTCAATCTGATTGGCTTTTGAAAAACCAATATTGACCTCAAGACGAGGAGGACTTCCCGGGTTGTTCGGCCCCGTCATTATATCGGATTCAACAAAATTGGCCGTGATTATTTTAATTTCCTGCGTATAGAACAGAGTCGGGTCATAGGAGTGGATGTAGCTTCTCTCATGGTGTCCCCCCCACGGGTAAAGGACCCACGAAGAAAAAACGTATCCTTCCGATGGAGTCGCAACGTAATTCTCAACAATTTCAGTGTCGGCTGTTGAAACGATTACACGCGTAACCGTTCCTCCACCGTTCGGAGAAACCTCAGTTTCGTAAAAGAATGGTTGAGAAAATACCGGACCTGCACCCAAAGGGACAATTGTGGTAACAAGCAGGACAGCTGTCTTCAAACTGACAAGAAATCGTTTTTTCACGTGCTTTGGAAATTCCGTTACTCTTAAGATTCAGCTCCGAAGCGCAAAGGATTCTTCAATAGTTTTCATACTCCGACGAATCACGAAGAAGTTTTTATCGTTTGCTATCCATCTACCGGACAGGATGAACTCCCTGCGCGCAGTTAAGGCCCTACCTGGTCGAAACCCAGCTCGGAACGGGTGAGATCTTAAAACAGAAGGCATGGTCACAGGGGATTTCTATTTCATCGCCCTCGGTTCCACTACCAGCGGGCCTCTTCAAGACCAATCCTTTGTCGGTCTGCTGCCAGTCGGCCGTACCGAAAACGCCCAGCATTTCCACCCGCGTCCCTGGTTCTGCCTGCAGCCTTGCAAAGGTTGCTTGCGGCCATGGCCAATCAAGGAGAATTGCATACAGGGAGCCATCCCTGGTCGTGAACCGGACGTGGTGACCTTCGCTCGTGACCGTTTGCGGGTTCCCTTCCCACCAGGGCCGAGTTGCATAAATCGCCTCGCCATTGACCTCCAGCCACAACCCTATTTGCAGCAGCGTTCTCTTCTGCAGTGCGGCAACCCTTGCCGGACCAGGGTGCGTAGCAACCTCCAGGTTGCCATTTTTCGAAACACTATCGACAAGCCATTCAATCATGTTATTTGTGATGCCTCGGCTATACTCTCGACCGCGCGGCGTCCGATTTCGCCACCGATAAAGCGGTTCGTACCGCACGAAATAGCCCTCGGTAATTTCGTCATGTGGTGGGCTGATCTCTTTTCGAAACCAGTCCCCGTGTAAAAGTCGCTTGCCGAATGTATCCAGTTGATGTTTGTAATTTCCCAGGGAGTCTTCCAGTGCCACTTCTTCCTGTTTTTTGGAATGATTGTAGTAGTAAGCAGCCAGTTCCCGACTTCGCAAGTCGTCCGCAGAATAGCAGTGTGCGTCTTCATCAAGCCATAGTGTGTCAGGCTGATAGCGATCGATCATTTCATACATGGTTGGCAGAAAGTAGGGATTCTTTTCTGGATGCAGATAGTTGCGATAGATACCAAATCGCAATCTGAGTTGGCGTGCCTTGGCGGAAAATTCACCAACCCAGTCGCGTCCATCTGGCCCCAGTGTTGTAAACTTACTACCTTCAATATCCGCATAACGACTGGGCCATGTGAGAAAGTAGGAACGTTCGTCTCCGGCCAAAACAACGTAGCGGGCGCCAGCGTCGACGACCTCCTGCAACACCCGGTCGACATTCCAGTCGACGTTATCGAGGCTGTAACTCCGATTAGCGGTTTTCGGTGGCAAGCCGTGCTTCTTCCGCCAAGCATCCCATGCTGCACGACTCGGTTGGGGGGCATAAACAAAAACACCCAATTTTGCATCCTGTAACCATTTCGGAGTCTGGTGGCGATCCAGTGATTCCCAATTTGGCTGATAGGTAACCTTGGTGTTTTCGGCAGCGGCTGTAAATGCAACCAGTAGCAGATAGCAAAAAAACAACATTTTCCGGAATTGGTATTGTGAAATTTTGGCCATGATTTTCTTTCTCCCACATAAAAAAGAGGCATTGTCATTACGGTCGTTTTTGTTCCTCGGACAAGCCTATTTCCTGATTCCCCTGAAACCATTTATAAAGAGCTGGGATCACAAGAAGAATAAGCAGGGTCGAACTTATAAATCCTACGGTCACAATGATGGCCAGCAGTCGTTGAACCTCGCTTCCCGTGCCAGATGAACGCAACAGCGACAACCACCCGAGTGCCGCCGTTCCTGCCGTAATCGACTTATCATCTTACGTTCATAAACC
>CAZXJC010000642.1:0-3891 GCA_964640885.1 uncultured Pirellulaceae bacterium
CCATGTTGCATCGTCGTATTGCCAGCCATGAGCTGGTAGTGCGAAATCTCTGTTTTCCAGGAGACGAGCCATCTGAACGGATTCGGTCGCAGAATTTCGGGACGCCTACAGCGCATTTAACGCACAGTAAAGCGACGGTGATTCTGTTCTTCTTTGGCTTCAATGAATCGTTTGCCGGCGCGGCTGGCTTAGACGAGTTTAAGGGGGAGATTGCCAAGTTAATTGCCGAGACGAAACAGCAAAACTACAGTGGCAAGGGACCACCGCGGATGGTATTTATTTCACCAATTGCGTTCGAAAATACCGGGGATCCCAACTTGCCTGACGGCCAGGCTGAAAATAAACGATTAGAGCTTTACTCGAAAGGATTGGCTGACGTTGCCGGTTCCGCGAAGGTAGGCTTTGTCGACCTCTTTCACCCGACCAAGGCGCTATTTGAAAAATCAAATGAGCGTTTGACACTCAACGGGGCTCATCTTAACGAGAAAGGCTACCAGTATTTGTCGGGAATTCTCATGACCGGCCTTTTTGGTGATGGGCCGTCTCCATTGGTTAATGGCTTGCGGGAAGCGATTGCTGACAAAAACTTCCACTGGTGGCATCGTTACCGGGCTGTCAATGGTTATTCAATTTATGGACCGCGGGGAAGGGCCGGTTCTGATGGAACCTATAACAACACGGATGTGATGGAGCGGGAACGGGCTATTCTTGACCAGATGACCGCTAATCGGGACAAGCAGATCTGGTGGATTGCGCCGGGGCGCGATGTCGCGGCCAAGATCGATGACAGCAATACGCTCCCCTTTATTAATCCCAAGACGAACGTCGGTGGTAAGAACGACCCCAATCGCCAGCGTGGAAAACTGGGTACGCTTGATTACCTAACGGCTGCCGAACAGCAAAAACGTTTTAAGTTAGCGCCTGGGTATGAAATTCAGCTGGTGGCGTCAGAGGAACAGTTCCCTGAACTGGCAAATCCGGTCTCCTTGAATTTTGATAATAAGGGCCGCTTGTGGGTCTCCACCATGCAGTCGTATCCGCACTGGAAACCCAAGACGCCGATGAACGATAAGCTCCTCATTTTTGAGGATCATAATAAGGATGGTCGGGCGGACGAGTGCATCGTCTTTGCGGATGGTTTACATCAGCCGACCGGCTTCGAAATTGGCATGGGAGGGGCGTACGTAGCCCAGCAGCCGGACATCCTGTTCCTCCAGGATACCGATGGCGCCGGCGTTGCGGACACCCGTATACGCAAACTGGTGGGTTTCGATTCGGCTGATTCACATCACGGCATTGCTGCCTTTGAGTGGGGCCCGGGCGGAGCGCTCTATTTTCAAGAAGGAACGTTTAAATTTTCTCAGGTCGAAAGTCCCTATGGACTGACGCGGTTACACGAAGCTGGTATTTGGCGGTATGAGCCGCGAACTGAGAAGTTCGGGGTTCATGTGTCACTCGCGTTCGCAAATCCCTGGGGTCATGTCTTTGACCGTTGGGGACAAGATTTCGTGGCCGATGCCTCGCCGGGCCGCAGTTACTGGGTAGCACCGATCTCCGGTCGCATGGACTATCCCCTAAAACACCCAGGTGGATCACAGCATCGGCGGATTGCCAAGCAAACGGGGGGCGATCCTAAATACAGCTTTCCGACCTTCTATCCGAAACGAACTCGACCCTCGGCAGGCTGCGAACTGATTTCCAGTCGCCACTTCCCGGATGACGTGCAGGGCAACTTTCTGTTGGCCAACTGCATTGGGGACCGGGCGATTCTTAATCACAAGGTTTCAGAAAAAGATTCCGGCTTTGTAGGGAAGGAAGTGACGCCGCTGGTCTCCTGCTCAGATGGAAACTTTCGTCCGATCGATATGCAGTTCGCTCTCGACGGATCACTTTATATCGTCGACTGGCATAATGCTCTGATTGGCCATCTGCAGCACAACCTTCGAGAGCCCAATCGGGATCACAGTCACGGTCGGATTTGGCGAGTTACCTATAAAGGTCGCCCTTTGGTGAAAGCTCCCAAGATCGCTGGAGCTCCCGTTGCAGCCCTGTTGGCATTGCTTGACGCGCCGGAAGATAGGACGCGGTACGCGGCCCGCCGGGAACTGGCACAGCACAAGTCCAGTGAAGTGGTGCCCGCGGTAAGGAAATGGGTCAGTTCGCTCGATAAGTCTTCGGCTAGTTACGAGCATCAGTTGCTCGAAGCGCTGTGGATGTACCAGACGCATAATACGGTTGAAACGAAATTGCTCGATCAGTTGCTCAATGCGAAGGATCACCGAGCCCGGGCGGCAGCGACACGAGTGCTTTCCTTTTGGCTTGATCGGGTTAAGGCTCCCTTGGCACTGCTAAAAGCACGGATCAGTGACCCTCATCCGCGAGTCCGACTGGAAGCGGTTCGTGCTCTTACCTACCTCGGTGGCGAAGATGCTCTGGAAGCTGCCCTGGATGTGCTCAATCATGACGTGGACGACTATTTGCAGTACACGTTGGACGAGGCACTTAGGCAACTCGAGCGATGATGGCGAAGAAGCGGGCTATGAACGGACAGATTAAAAAACAGTTTCCCGGTTGGATCCTCATTGTAGTGTTGGTGGCTGGCTTGCACGGCCAGGAGCACCAGCACGAACATGGAGAGAAGGGGCCGGAGAAAAAGATCGCTCCGCCACGAGTCTTTCTCGACAAGAGCTTGCGCATTGTTCAGTACCAGCTTAAAAGATTAGACAATCAGCGGTTGTTGCTGGTCGAGCGGAAAACGGACGATCCTAAGTATGCTCCCGTCTATGGGGCGATTCTTACTCGTGCCGGGATGTCACGGCAGTACCGTGACGAAGCTCTGCAGGGGCTTGTCGCCTTGGAGAAGAGTGATGCGGCAACGGAGCTGCTCAAGGCGCTGGAAACAATGGATGCCGAGGATCAGCAGCAGCAGCGGACAGGACGGCAACTAGCGACCATGTTGCTTGGTTTACCAGGCGAGGAATTGTCGCGGAAAAAAGCTGCTCTTGTCGAAAGTACAGAATCGGAGAATCAGTTAGTCAGAAGTGCCGGGTACGCAGGGCTAATTGGTGCTGGGCAGCCGATGGCGTCGTGGCAACTGGCTGGAAAGAGTCCGCAGGGGACCCTTGACTGGCTCACGGCTGTTACGTGGTTACCGAACCCGGACCAGCGTACAGGCCAACGGGATAAGATCGTCGGGTTGCTGGGTGATGGCCATCCGCAGGCAGTTCGGAAACGGGCTATCCAGACGCTGGCCGTCGTGCCGTCGGAACTGCATCAAACATTCGAGTTGCTGGTTCCTTTCGTGGCAGATCCCGTGTATCGGACAGAGGCGGTGAGAACCCTTCTGGGGGTTCCGGCCAAGTTCCGTGACCCGAACTTGTCACGCAAAGCGGTGGATGTTCTGGTCAAGCATGCTGAGGCAACACCAGCGGCAAAACGTACCACGGATCCGTTCCTTGATGCTATGCAACTCGCTGACCAGTTGCTGGCCAGGATCCCCGGTGACGATTCCCGTGCCTACCGCAACCGTTTGCGGGAGATTACGGTGCGGGTTGTGCGAATCCATACGGTAGAGGAGGAGATGCGTTACGACATACCTTACTTTGCAGTGGAGGCAGGCCGTCCGGTGCAAGTGGTCCTCAAAAATGAAGATTTGATGCCGCATAACCTGGTCGTGACGACCCCAGGTGCCTTGCAAGTCGTTGCTCAGGAGGGAACGTTGGTTGGACAGAACACAGGTATTGAAGGAAAGCCGTATGTGCCTAAGCGGCCAGAAGTTCTTTATGCGACCGGGATGGTGCAATCACGTCAGCAGGAACGTCTCACCTTTACGGCTCCCAGTGAAGTGGGTGAATACCCGTTTGTTTGTACTTTCCCGCGTCACTGGATGCG
>CAZXJC010000643.1:0-3510 GCA_964640885.1 uncultured Pirellulaceae bacterium
AATGACCAGGACATAGTCACGGTGGTTTCTGAGAACCTGATGATTGCAGGGACTCCGGGTGGCTTGGTGATGGAGTCCGAAGTGCCTCCAGTTAACCTGGTCACGCTGACCGCTCTGGAGCCGGGTGAAGGAGTTGGCGAAGGAACCTTGCGGTACCGAGCCGCCGAGCCATATTACCAGTATCGAATCGTTTTCGTTGACGACCAGGGGAACGAAGGGATTCCTTCCGCCGCGACCGCCTCGGCACAAGTCTCGCTGGCAAACGATGGCCAGGGACGGATCCAGTTGGATAACCTGCCAGCGGCCACCGGTAACTACGTCAGTCGACGCCTCTACCGTAGCATGACCGATGGCAGTTACGAACGAATTGCCGATCTTAATGCGAACGATGAAACCTATACTGATGATGGTACTACCCGCGGTGGTATTCTTGATGAATCTCCAGTTAAGTTGACGGCCCGACTTGATGCCAGCCTGGTTGTTGGTGAGGGAGTGGTAGTCAAGCTTGACGGTGCCTATATCGATGTCGGCATGGGCGCCCAAATGTATGCTGAGGCCAGCGGGATCAATCCCAGCGTCTTTACCTCGATTCGTGATACGCGTTATGGACGCGGTGGTACCTTCGATACGGCAATGCAGGGAACTTCCCAACTGTCAGCCGGTGACTGGGGTGGTATTCATACTCGGGCTACCGGTCGCTTGAGCCTTGATCACGTGGTGGTCGCTCATGCTGGCGGTGTAGCACGGGTGGAAGGTAATTTCACAGGCTTTAATCCAGTTGAAATCCACCAGGGTACAGCCCGTATTGCCAACAGTCGCTTTGAACACAACTTGGATGGGCAAGGTGGCCAGGCTCCCGACACTCGCTATGGTCGCCTGTTCAACGAAGAAGCAGTCATTTTTGTCCGCGGTACGGAAGCTGTCATCGTCGATAACCTGCTGGTCGAGAACGAGGCACCGGTTATTAGTGTTGATGTCAATTCCATGAACAGCGTTTACCAGGACGACGGTGGGCGTAGCACGGGTACGCATCAGCGCAATGCGAGCTACGACGGTAACCAGGGTTTGCTGGTCCGAGGAAATCGACTGGAACGCAATGACCTGAACGGAATCAAGGTACGGGAAGGGGGCATTAGTACCCAGGCCGTCATGGATGAGACCGATATGACGCTGGTCGTGGATGGACCCATCTATGTCACCGACGTTCATACCTCGGGCGGATTGCGGCTCGAGAGTAAAGTTACCGAATCGCTGGTCGTCAAGTTCGACGGTCCCGATGCAGGTTTCGTCGTTACCGGTATGCCGCTGGACATCGTTGATCGTACAGGTGGCTTGATCGAGGTCCTGGGGCAACCGCAGTCACCGGTCGTTTTGACGGCATTTGCTGATGACCAGGTTGGTAATGGCCTGAAACTGGACGGTACCACGCAGAAAGATACTGATAACCAGCAACTGGGATTCCAGTTTGAGAACCTGGTTACCACCGAAAATGATCCGCTGCCTGATGCCCTGATTCCGTGGCTGATCGATAACGATGTGCCCCTGGCTCCGCAAACAGCCGGCCAATTCCAGTATCACACTGGTCCTGGTGGTGAATCCGGTACAGCGGTTGATTGGATAGATCCGGCGACCGGAACAGCGTTAGGTCCCTATGACATGGGGATCGCGACTGCCCAGGGTCGGACCGCGATGCTCCAGCAGAACTTCATTAACGAGTTCCTGCACTTCATTTCAGTCGGTGACACAACGGTTAACCTGTCCAGTACGAACATCGTGACACCACCTCAGAAGGTTGCTTTTGACCGCGTCTTCAGCGAAGGAAACTTCCAGGGGGACAGTGGAGCGACCGTCACTTGGCGTGTGGAAACGCACATGAATGATGGTGAACCGATTGTCTGGAATACCATTACCTTCGAAAGTGACTCGCCACTCGGGGACTTGAGGCTGATCAGTTACCTTGATCAGGAGTTTGGTGGTATGGTGACCGATCCTGATAAGCCGCATTTTGGTGGCATGCAGGAAATTGATTACCAGCTTCTACAGACACCGATCGAGGTTGGTACCGTGACCGGTGAAATCCGCGTAGCCAATGCGGTGATCCAGACGTTTACTCAGAATAGTGGCGGCAGCTTCACGATTACCGACGTCAGTGGTACGGGAGCCAAGGTGAGTAGCCTGACCCTGAATCCGACCACCGGTGTCCTGACCGCAACTTGGACATCAATGCCGGGTGCGCACACGCTGGCCAACGTGACCTACCTGCCCCAACCGCAGGATATCCTCAAGACAATCGGCACGCCCGGGCAAAGCGATTTCCGGGTAATGACCCTGGATAATGATCAGCGTGTCGGTCTCCAGCAGGGTGGCGTTTATCAGGACGGTTCGTCCGGCCTGGCCAACGGCCAGTTCATCGGTTATGCGGCAGACAAACACAGTGACTTACGGGACCGCCTTACCGGAGCAGATCCTGCCTTGCCGCCAGTGATGTTCTCCTTCTCAGACAATATCGCGGTCGATTCAAGCGATTTGCCCCAGTTCTTTGATTCCGACTTGGGCAAGGTCTACGGACCGGAAGATATCACCACGGCGATGGCCTGGGACATCGATGCGACAGCCCGGACGGCTACCGTCACCACCTTCCTGGAACTGCTGCCCATTTATCCCGTACAGGATTTGGCCGGCTCGTGGAATGGTGTGCAGGTCCTGGAACACAGCTACGATCGTAACGTGGCCTCCGTCCTGGAAGTCGAAGGACTCGCCTCAGCCTATGGGGATGATTCCAATAAACTGGCCGATGATTCACAGCAAATTGGCAACCTGGCGGTTGAGGAACTCTCCGGAGATGAGAACCGCCGCCTCGGTTTTACTGTCTTTGCCGATTTGAATAGCCCGGCCGATGTCGATACCTTCTCCTTTACCGCCAATGGAGCCACTGAGGTCTGGTTTGACATTGATGGAACCTCTCCATCGCTCGATACCGTGATTGAACTGGTCGACGCCCAGGATAACCTGCTGGCACGATCGGGGAATTCAGGCCAGGAAGCAGTCGACACGACACTGCTCAATCCGCTGGCAGCCGATGCCGGTCCCGTTATCCTGCTCTCAGCAACCGATGGTAGTGAACTGATTTCCTCCGGAGCCAACCCGTCGTTGCCCGCTGGCGATCGGATCGTGATTACCGATGATCAGAACTCGACCACCATCTTTGAATTCACGCTCGATGGCTCAACCTCGAACGTAAGTTATGTACCGGTCGTCTACCGGGAATCGATGAACCATACCCAACTGGTCCGCAAGATCGTCGAAACGATCAATGACACGGCAACCACTTCAGTTACTGCGTACGAAGACAACGGTCGCATTCATCTCGAGAATGACCACCGTGAGGTCGGGTATCGACCCCGTATTTTTGATGCAGCTTCGCGGGCGGCTGATGCACCTGTCCCGCTGGACGTCGTGCGAGATCACAGTTCCGTCTCACCGGAGTCGATGGTCGGAAAAGTCCATCCG
>CAZXJC010000644.1:0-5690 GCA_964640885.1 uncultured Pirellulaceae bacterium
AGAAAAAGTGGTGGACGAGTTACTGGATTCACCACAATATGGTGAACGCGCGGGGCGACACTGGCTGGACCTGGTGCGTTACGCGGAGTCGAACAGTTACGAGCGCGATGGAACGAAGCCCTTTGTCTGGCGTTATCGTGATTACGTGATTCGTTCTCTGAACGAGGACAAACCGTACGACCAGTTTGTTCTTGAACAACTGGCTGGTGACGAGCTGCCCGATCGTACCGCAGACCATCTAATAGCCACGGGCTATTACCGACTGGGAACCTGGCAGGATGAGCCGGTCGATCGCAAGCAGGAACTGTACGAGGATTTGGATGATATTGTGACGACGACGTCGCAGGTCTTTCTCGGCTTAACTATGAATTGCGCACGCTGCCACGATCACAAACTGGATCCCTTACCGCAACGTGATTACTATCGCTTCATGGCTTTTTTCCATGGCATCAATCGTTACGGAGTCCGAAATGGTCAGAGTGTTGCACAGTTTTCGCTGCGGGACATCATGGCGCCACAGGAACAATCAAAGCATCAGCAGCAGGTCCAGGCCCACCTGAAGCAGGTGGCCCAGATCGAAAAACAGATCGCAGAGATTGAAAAACGCGTTGTTGGTGATTTTCAGCCAGTTGAGAAAGAAGATTTTAAGTTTGAACAGCACAAGATTCCACTGCTCAAGAAACGTGTCCCACGGTTGTTGAGCCAGCAGCAGTTCAAGCAATACGTGCAGCTCAAAAAGAAAGAGAAACAACTCAAGAATGTCAAGCCAGTAGCACTGACCCAAGCACTCTGTGTTACCGAGACTGGCCGTCAACCGCGGAAAACGTTCATTCTGGCTCGTGGTAATGCCCATGCCCCTGGGGACCAGGTGGAGCCGGGATTTCCAGAAGTCCTTTCCTTCCCCGATCCGGTGATCAAGCCTTTGCCCCCGGAAAAAAAGAGTAGCGGCCGACGACTGGCACTAGCTCGTTGGATTATTGATCGTCGCAATCCGTTGACTGCCCGCGTGATAGTGAATCGGTTATGGCAGCAGCATTTTGGTCGTGGCATCGTGGAGTCCCCTAATAACTTTGGTTTTCAAGGTACCGCTCCAACACACCCTGAACTGTTGGATTGGCTGGCCACGCAACTGGTAGAAGGTGGTTGGAAACTCAAGCCGATTCACAAGCTAATCGTACTTTCCAATGTCTACCAGATGAGTTCGAGAAGTTCCCTGTTGGGTCTCGATAAGGATCCGGAAAATAAACTGTTTTGGCGTTTCAATATGAGGCGACTGGCGGCAGAAGAAATCCGTGATACGGTGCTGGCCGTCAATGGTAGTCTCAATCCAAAGATGTTTGGTCCGAGTATTTTTCCTGATATTCCGGCTGAAGTGAAACGTGGTCAGTCGCGCCCCGGCGAAGGGTGGGGGAATTCGACGCCCGCGGATAAAGCAAGACGAAGTATCTATATCCACAGTAAGAGATCGCTTGTTTTTCCTTTCCTGGCTGCGTTCGACGGACCCGATACTGATACGACCTGCCCGGTTCGTTTTGAGACGACCCAGCCGACGCAGGCATTGGAGATGTTCAATGGTCCATTTGCTCATCAGCAGGCGGTAGTTTTCGGGAATTACTTGCGCAAGCAACTGGGGCCGAAGGATACCCGCGGGCATGTTGAGTTAGCGTTAAAAAGAGCACTGCAACGTCCGCTGACAGCCGAACAGGTTGAGCAAGGTGTGCAGTTTATTGCCCGCTTACAGGAAGAGCAGGCAGTCTCGCCGGCTAAAGCGCTCGATTATTTTTGCCTGGTGGTTTTGAATTTAAATGAATTGATTTACTTGGACTGACCCTGCTGGGACAGGGAGATAATCAGGAGATGACCAAAGTGGAAAAGAAAGCACGTATCCAAAATTTCTGTGGCCGAACCAGGAGACAGTTTCTATGGGAAGCGGGGGGGGGATTTACCTCCGTCGCGCTAGCGGGGCTACTTGGTGACGATGGCTTCCTGGCTCAGCAAAGCCTGGCTGCCGATGGTACCAGCAAGTTCGTGAATCCACTGGCTCCCAAGAAGCCTCATTTCAAACCGAAGGCAAAGAATGTCATCTTCTTGTTTATGTATGGTGGTCCCAGCCATATTGATACGTTTGATTACAAGCCCAAGATGACCGGCATGGACAACAAGACGGTGGACGTTAAGACGTTCGGTCGTGGAGGTCACAAGAACAAGGGACGCATTGTAGAACCACGCTGGAAATTCAAGCAGTACGGACAGTGTGGCAAGTGGGTTTCCGAGTTGTTCCCACACTTTGCTGAATGTGTCGACGATGTCGCTTTTCTGCATTCGATGACCGCCGATTCTCCCATTCATGGTTCCGCTTTGTTGATGATGAATTCCGGCAGTATTATCAGTGGCAGTCCTTGCCTGGGAACATGGGTGAATTATGGACTCGGTAGCGTTAATCAGAACCTGCCGGGCTTCGTGGTCATGCTTGATCCGCGCGGTGGCCCTATTAGTGGACCTAAGAACTGGTCCAACGGATACATGCCTGCGCATTACCAGGCTACTGTAATGCGCAGTTCCGGTTCCCCGATTCTAAACCTGGCACCACCGCAGGGCACGACGCCGAAAATACAACGTGAAATGCTCAAGGCGCTCAGTTATTACAATGTCGAGCATGAACGACTACGGGAGACAAATTCCAATCTGGCAGCTCGGATTGCCAGTTATGAACTGGCCTTCAAGATGCAGAATTCAGCACCGGAAGCAGTGGATGTGAGCCAGGAAACCGAGGCCACACAAAAACTGTACGGGCTCGATGATAAAAAGACGGCCACCTTTGGTCGCCAGTGCTTGCTGGCTCGCCGACTGGTCGAACGGGATGTTCGCTTCATTCAGATTTACTCAGGCGGTAATCATAATGATGCAAATTGGGATGCGCATGGTGACCTGACTCATAATCACAATCTGCATGCAGGAGAAACCGATAAGCCAATCGCTGGACTATTGAAGGATCTCAAGCAACGAGGCCTGCTCGATGAAACACTGGTCGTTTGGGGTGGCGAATTTGGTCGGCAGCCAACCGCTGAATATGCCAAGGGGACTGGCCGAGATCACAACGCCTATGGGTTTACCATGTGGATGGCAGGGGGTGGAATTAAAGGTGGTGTTAGCGTCGGGAAGACCGACGATCTGGGGAGTGCAGCTGTCGAAGATCGGATGCACGTCAGGCACCTACATGCTACGATCTTGCAGCAATTAGGACTCGACCCGAATCGTTTGACCTATTTCTACGGCGGCCTGGATCGCAAGCTGGTAGGAGTTGAAGGGGCTGATCCGATTGCTCAGGTTATCTAGTGAGGTTTTTTCACGACCGGTTGTGTGGCAGTGATCAACCGCTTTCTCGTAGTAAATGCTAGGTTTAATGCCTCGGGTGAGTTTGTGGCAGGGCTTTTTTAGGCAGAATACTCTCTCTTTCGAGCTGTTTGGAAGTCCTTTGGTTGAAGGACTACAAAACTGAGTTAAAATGAACGAGTCCTTATTCTAGGTACCTTGGCGATGGCGTTACTAGTTTCCGTCGCAGTCATTCAAATATGTCCTTTGTTGTTGTTCCATGTTGGAGGAGGTGTCTTGTGAAGCGAAGTATACGAAGAGGATTTACTTTGGTGGAATTACTAGTAGTAATCGCCATCATTGGCATTCTTGTGGCGTTGTTACTGCCGGCAGTTCAAGCTGCCCGTGAAGCAGCTCGTAAGATGAGTTGCGGGAACAATCTGAAGCAGATTGGGATCGCGTTGCACAATTATCATGAAACCAACAAGCGATTCCCGCCCACCGGTATTTTTCACTGGACACGTCAATCTAATAATGCCTACCGCTGGCGAGGAGCTACCAAGGGTGGAGATTTGGTCAAATTGCTGCCTTACATGGAACAGGATCCGATCTACAACCAGTTGGATTTTAGTACCGCTGATGTGGCGCGTGGACCGAAAGAATTTGAAGAGCAATTTAACCCGCTTACCGGTGTCTACTATCGGGCCGAGGTTATTCCGAATTTCCTCTGTCCTTCGGCAAACTGTGATCCGCACATTAATGCCACGAATCTCAAGACAGCCCGTTCGGTTTCTTGTTACTCAGCTTCGTTTGGGGCCCAGTTGAACACCTCCCGTGGAAACTGGTGTAATGATTATCCCGGTAACACGTTCGGTACCGGTCGCAAAAATCATGGTAATGACGCGTTGCCGACCGGTATCTCCGGTATTTTTGCCCGTGGCCATTGGGCTGCTCGCTTGCGTGACATTGATGATGGAACTTCGCAAGTGATTGCTTACGGTGAAGTGTTGCCTCAAAAGGACGTGACCAAGTGCTGGGGTTGGTTCCATATGAACGAATGGCCCTCTGGTACGCATTCTCCCATCAACTACCCGATCCGAGGTCGTGGTGAACGGGGAGCTTATGGTGCCCAGGACTGTAACCATTATTACAACCTGCAAACGTCTGTTGGTTTTCGTTCGCAGCACAAGGGTGGAGCCCAGTTTGTGTTTGCTGACGGGTCCGTTCATCTTCTCGCCGAGACGATGGATTACCTGACCTATAACCGACTCGGTTGCCGTCGAGATGGCGAACCGATTGGTAATGGGCTTGAACCCTAAAGCGATTAGGGCGGCTTAAGCCGCTGCGATACTTAGTTGCTACGAGCTGGCTGTACTGGTTTATCAGTGCGGCCAGCTTTTTTTAGCTGACCTCGTGTAGTTAAGGCATGGCCGGCTAACACGTGGTTATTTACTTGCATCCAGTGGTCGCTGTGCGGTATGGTATCAGTCGTTCTTTCCTGTTAACGTGAATCTGCAAGTTAAGCTGGAAGTGGCTGTTTGTTATCCCGGGAGGTGCTTTGTGACCTGTCGTTTCCGAAAAGGATTTACCCTCGTCGAATTGCTGGTGGTCATCGCGATCATTGGTATCCTGGTGGGGTTGTTATTACCTGCTGTCCAGGCGGCCCGTGAAGCAGCTCGCAAGATGAGTTGCGGCAATAATCTTAAACAGTTGGGGCTGGCGTTGTTTGAATACCACGACAACAACAAGCGATTGCCCCCTGCGGGGATTTTTCATTGGACTCGTCAGTCAAAGAACGGCTACACCTGGGGAAAAACCGGCCGCGGAACTTCACTCTTAAAGCTTCTCCCGTACCTGGAACAGGGAGCGATTTACGACTCGATTGATATGATCGGTCTGAAAACCAACGGGAAGAGCATGCAATGGGTTTACCAGGTCAATCCCGTTAGCGGAGTTCAATATCGGGCCGAGATCATTCCTACATTTCTTTGTCCGTCGGCCAACTTTATGCCGCGGCTGCATGGCAAAGATGAGAAGACAAGTAAAACTTTAAGTTGTTATGGTACGTCGATTGGAGCCAGTCGGATGCCAGCGATGGTTGGTTACGGAGGTAATACAAACACTAGCAGTTGGTGTAATGATTATCCGGGAAACGTGTTTGGGTCTGGCAGGTTTGCACACGGCAATGGTGGCACACCGCGAGGGATTTCTGGAGTCTTTGCTCGTGGACACTGGGCCGCTCGTTTTCGTGATATTGATGACGGCACGTCCCAAGTGATTGCCCTGGGTGAAATTCTCCCAAACAAGGCTCACCACCATAGTTTTGGCTGGATGCACCTTAATGGGCTCTGGACCTCGACTAGCACTCCAATCAACTA
>CAZXJC010000645.1:0-2698 GCA_964640885.1 uncultured Pirellulaceae bacterium
CGGACATCTTTAAAGTAGCCAACCCGCTCTACCAAGGTAATGGCTCAGGCAGTAGCACCTCTGACTTTACCATTCAAATCGGAGCCAACAACTCCACTGACGACCGTATGACCTTCGGCATCGATTCCGTCACCACTGACAGTCTGCTCTTAGCCCATACCGATGTCGATACCTTAAGCGAGGCTCAAACTACCATCAACTCACTGGATGCGGCCATCGACTTTATCAACGATCAACGCTCCAACTTAGGTGCGGTGCAGAACCGATTGGGCTTCGCCAATTCCAACTTGATGTCAAGTATCCAGAACACTGAATCGTCTCTTTCAACTATCCGAGACGCTGACTTTGCTCTTGAAGCCAGTAACCTAGCTCGCACGCAAATCCTGACCCAGTCAGGTACAGCTGGCTAACCAAATATCACAGAACATACTGTCACTGCTGAAATAGAATTTAATAGCGATAAGCCAACGATAGCAACCCTCAACTGACCACAATAGGTGTCAAGCTCCGTCAGTGAATCTGCCAATCACTGACGACAAAAGAGCGAACCATCTAGGTTAATGGGGGTTGTTTTTTATGCTGGGAGAAAATGCCGTCCGCTAAATACCATTATCGGACCAAACACCGTCTCGACTGGCAGTCCACCCCACAACATCTTGTAGCTGACGGCCAGATTCCGGCTCTAAAGCGACTAAATTCGTGTCCGATAACTTTGGCAGACTGGCAGTCTGTCTGCTTCAACAGCTGTGCTACTGCTCCCCAAACAACTAATCCCCAACAACAGCTACTTCAGGATCACTATCTTTCGGGTATTTCAAAACTGCATTTTAATAAAAATCAAATCTTGGAAAAACTACGAAAGGAGAGTTCTATTTTTGATAAATCCGTAAAAAATTTCACAAATGGCTGACAAATATCTTTTGGTCAGTCCGAGGGTTTGATACACTATTATCGATAGTAAGTCTGGGTGTTTCCCAATATTTTTTAATTGGTATGATTAGCCACGATATAACTAGCTACTAGAAATGCCAAAAGTTGATTAGTAGGTACTGACCCAGATGAGTAAAATAAAACTTGTGTTATAAAAGATAATATAGCAGCAGATTCACCAACAGCAGTTAGAGCGATGGATCAGAATCAGGCTGAGCAAAACTATAATAGTTATGTACCGAACAAATTTTTTCAGAAAAATCAGTAGGAGATCATAGCAAGAGATGGAACAGAACTTAGAAGATTATCTATTCGATTTACGTGGTTACCTACACCTTAAAGGAGCCGTATCAGCAGAATTGGTCACACAACTCAACACTGAGCTAGATCCTTATGTATCGATGTCTCTAAATGAGTGGAATAACAATATTCATTGATCATGAGTCCTGGATTTCACATATTCGTCGTTACGCAGGCCATGATGGCCTATTCATTGATGAGGCTTTTGTTAATGTAAGAGGCATTGGTGGGGAAACCCGCTTACATTCAGGTGGGCACAAGAAAAGAGTCCGGACCCAATTTCGGTTTCATAATAATGAATTTCGCTGTGGCCAGATTGTGATTTTATTGGCTCTAACCGATATTGGTCCTGGCGGTGGAGGGACAATGAATGGTAATTCCAGGTAGCCATAAATCAAATCTAGTTCATCCCGCTTTTACGGACGACCGTAGCAAAGGAGGTTCAGCCGAAGGTATTGAAGGTGCCATCGAAATTGAGATGAGGGCTGGGGATGCATTGCTTTTTGTTGATTGTATCGCTCATGGGTCAGCTAAGCGTCCTGTTCCAGGAGATAGACGAGTAGTGATCTATCGTTACGGTCCGCACTGGGGACATAGCCGTTATGGGTACCAACCATCGGCTGATTTACTGGACCGACTTACCCCCGAGCGCCGTCGAATTATTCAACCGCTCAATTCTCGCCGAAACCCCGACGAGCCCATATACGAATACAACTGATAACTGGTGAAATTTACAAGAAATCAAAAAGAAAGGTGATTTGGCAGCTATGCGATTCGGGAAATCAAAAAGAAAATAAGTTTAGAGTAAAGGTATTAGCTTAGGAAATACTAGACCCAATATCTTATCTGACAGAGAAAATACTGTGGATCTTGACCAAACTGGCCCCGTCCACCTGCTGACCGAGACAAATTACAAGGTACCCGACTGCGGGATTGAAACAACAGGAGGCCTCAGTTACTATCTGAAGCTACCTTTTTATGGATCCAAATTACAAGTTACTCGATTACGGGATTGAAACGACAAGATTCCTAAGAATGTGAGGGCACAAGGACTGAGGGTCTAAATTCAGAACGGCAGCTATTCACCACTAGAAATAACTTGCCCTGGGTTTGCTACGGTTAAAAGCGCGTTGGCTAGCAGATTGGTGCTGATTCTGCCAGTGCGGGGGCAAAAATTCGAATGTGTTAGACCAAGCGCGCTTGAAATCTTGCTCCGAAGCAGTCAACAGGAACCAACCAGGACGGCCGACAGGACGACTATTGCCGCCGGTTTTAGGCATAATGTGGATACAAGATTGCAGAAGCTTCAAAGCCTGTGTGGGCGTGACATCAGGGCTTAACCTCATAGCCTCAGCCACGAAAGCATCGCTGCCAAGCTGATGATCTTGGCGCATGATTTGGTACCGATCGCCGCTGGTGGGAGGAAGATTGCCTATTTTTTGCTGCTGATGGCACCACAATTCCAGGG
>CAZXJC010000646.1:0-4096 GCA_964640885.1 uncultured Pirellulaceae bacterium
ATCGCCACACCCGAGACTCTTTACCTGGGTGATGACACCTCCTGCAAGCTGCTCGACGCAGCGACCGGGCAGTTGCAGAGCGAGATTAAAATCTCGAAGAAGATCGACCCCGATGGCGTCTGGAAATGGATGGCCCTGGAAAAGGGGATTCTCTATGCCGTGGTGGGTGAAAAGGAACCGCTAGACGAAGTTGTCCGGGGCGGCAGAAAAGTACCTGGTTGGCCCTGGTCTGGCCTGGGCAAGGGGTATGCCAGCAAATACACCTGGGGATTTGGCCGTGTCGTGCTGGCCATCGACGTCGCCAGCAAAAAAGTACTCTGGACGTATCGTTCGCAGGAACCGATCGACAGTCGAGCGGTCTCCCTCTCCGGTGGCCAATTGTTCATCTACAGCCCCGACAAATTCCTGGCCAGTATTGATGGGCAAACAGGTCGCGAGGTCTGGAAGAAATCAGATCCCAAAACGTTGACAGCCATCGGTGCCAATGACCGCGCCCAAACACCAATCAAGGGTTTTTCCAGTTCGGTCTTCATGAAAGCCAACGACAAGGGGCTTTACTTTGCCGGGCCACAGCGTTCCCGCCTGGCAGCCGTCTCGATCTACGACGGTTCGCTCCTCTGGGATTACCCACACGGAAATTTCCAGTTGGTCCTGCGAGACGACGGACTCTACGCTATGGGGCGCACTGAAACGAGCAAGAAGTTCGATTTCGCCACTGGCAAACTGCTCGCCGACCTGGAGTGTTACCGGGGCAACTGCACACGGGCAACCGGAACCGTCGACAGCATCTTCACCCGCGGCTATCGCCACACCGGGACCATGCGTCTCGATGTCTCGGGAACCGAGGCACGACGATTACCCTTGATGCGACCTGCCTGCCAGGACGGTGTCATCATCTCCGACGGAATGTTGTACTGGGGCCCCTGGATGTGCGACTGCAACCATTCATTAATCGGAATGATTGCTCTGGGACCAGCCGGAGATTTCCAGTTCAACGCCGACGCCAAAATTCAAGAACGACTTGAAACCCACGCCCAGCCGACTCTCACCAGACCCGATCCGCAGCGATCGGACTGGAGCGGCTATCGAGCCGGCCCTGATCGGCAGGCAACAACGCCGGTTGAAGTCACAGCTAACGGATCCAAACGCTGGGAGATCGACACCCCCGGCAGTGCGGAAGCGACCTCCCCGGTAACTGCCGGCGGGCGCGTCTTCTGGAGCGGACTCGACGGGGTCGTGCGGGCAGCGGACATTAACACAGGCAAGTTACTCTGGACCGCTTACACCGCAGGACCAGTCCGTTTTCCACCAGAAGTCTGGCAAGGGCGAGTCTATACCGGGTCCAGTGACGGTTGGGTCTATTGCTTCGAAGCAGCCACCGGCAAACTCTGCTGGCGGTTCCGTGCTGCCCCAGCCGAACGCAAGATTCAAGTTCACGGTCGCCTCCTTTCCAACTGGCCGGTAGGCGGCGGGGTGCTAGTGGACAAGGGAGTGGTTTATGCAGCCGCTGGCATCACCAGCTACGACGGCACGCATCTCTATGCCCTCGATGCCAACAATGGAAACATCCTCTGGCAAAACAATTCATCTGGCAGACTAGTCGACAAGGAACAGGTGACTGGTGTTAGCGTCCAGGGCCACCTGTTACTGCACGACGACAAGTTGTACCTGGCTGGCGGCAACGTAGTCTCCCCAGCGATCTACGACAGTGCCACCGGCAACTGCTTGAACAAGCTAACCAACGAATGGTGGCAACGCCCAGCAGACGCCAAGGAAAAGTTCCCGGTCAAAAGCAGCAAGGAAATGTTCCAGCGTTCACCACGAGGTCGTGAACTATTCCTGGTTGATGGCCAAGTCCGGGTTTTTGACCAGCTACTCTACTCACCACCAAAATACGGACCTTCGCGATATCATGGCGGCCACTTCCTGCAGGCCGCAGCTGGAAAAACGGTTATTCGAGCCACCGCCAACCGGATCGTCCGCCTGGCTGCCGAAAAGGCCGCTGATGGGAAGCCGGTCGGATTATGGCAAGACACGCGATTCCGAGACCCGCAAGCGTTGGCCCTGACAAAAAATATTGTGCTAGTCGCGGGCGAAATTGGCGCTGCAGAAGAGGAAGAAGAAGCAAGCAAGAAGCAACCAGCCCGTTACGGGCTGACGGCTATCGATCTCGAGAAAGGAACGCCGCTCTGGACGACCAGCCTGCCGGCAGCACCAGCTGCCTGGGGCATCGCTGTGAGTGATCAGGGTCGCATCCTGGTAACACTGGTCGACGGCCAACTACTAGGTTTCTAGAGACCCTCGGCTAACCCCAAATATAGAATCGCTGGCTATCGGGAATCAGATCGCCATTTCCCACGATCCTGCTAGAATAGTTGCAACGACCAAGAAACTGACACTCCCCAACCCTCGAAAAACGTCAATGCCCGCTTCAAACTCGTTAACTCGACAACCGTTGTGCCTGCTGCTTGTACTGGCCATGACGAGCCAACTCCTGGCAGCGGACGAGGAACAAGCCCAGGTCCTCTACAACCGAGACGTTCGTCCAATCCTTTCCAACAACTGCTTCAAATGCCACGGCCCGGATGGCGAGGCTCGACAGGCCGAGCTCAGGCTCGATCGGAGCAAGTCGGCTCAGGACGTCCTCTCTCTCGGCAAGCCTTCCGAGAGTAAGCTGCTCAAACGGATCCTCAGCAATGATCCGGATGTTCAAATGCCACCTCCTGATTCAAAACTGGCTTTAACCGCTACTGAGAAAGAAATCCTCAGCCGCTGGGTCAAGCAGGGTGGCAGCTATCAGCAGCACTGGGCCTTCGAGCCAATTCTAAAAGCACCCATTCCCAAGGTTAAGCAAGCAACGTGGCCTCAACATCCGATTGATCATTTCATCCTCGCCAGGTTGGAAAAAGATCAGTTACAACCTTCCCCGACCGCCAAGCGAGAACAACTGCTACGACGATTGAGTTTTGATCTCACCGGGCTGCCGCCAACGCTGGCTGAACTGGACCAGTTCCTGGCCGACAAGTCGAACGAAGCATACGAGAAAGTGGTCGACCGACTGCTTGCAAGCAAAGCTTACGGCGAACGGATGGCAACGAACTGGCTCGACGTGGCTCGTTACAGCGACACCTACGGGTACCAGGTCGATCGAGACCGTTTTGTCTGGCCCTGGAAAGAGTGGGTAATCAATGCGTTCAACGAGAACTTGCCCTATGACCAGTTCATACGCTGGCAACTGGCCGGAGACCTGCTGCCCCAGGCAACCGATCAGCAAATCCTGGCAACAACTTTCAATCGACTCCATCCCCAAAAGGTTGAGGGAGGGAGTGTGCCGGAAGAATTCCGTGTGGAGTACGTGGCCGATCGAACGCAAACAATGGCCATGGCGTTTCTCGGTTTAACCCTGGAATGTGCCCGTTGCCATGACCACAAGTACGACCCCATCACACAGAAAGAATACTATCAGCTGTTTTCTTTTTTCAACAACATTGACGAGGCAGGACTTTATGCCTACTTCACTTCTTCGGTTCCCACCCCCACTTTGCTACTGACCGACAAACCAACCAAGGGAAAAATACAGGGTGTCGAGGAGAAGATCAGCCAGGCCGAAAAACAACTGGGACTCGTGGCGGCAGACCGCGACGACGCCTTTGAAACATGGCTCCAAGCACGGCCCGACAAAGCAGAGATACCCGGCCAAGTCGCCCATCTTCATTTCGAGGATTTTAAGAGTGGGGCCAACCAGTCTGTTGCTGGCAAAGTCGGCAAGGGTGTCAAGCTCAGTGGAGATGACGGCATTGGCTTAAAGGTTGGCAATTTCCCCCGCTACCACCCTTTCTCCGTCTCCCTCTGGATGAACACACCGGACATCAAGGAGCGGGCTGTCATCTTCCATCGCTCCCGTGCCTGGACTGACTCGGCCAGCCGTGGCTATCAGCTCTTGATGGAAAACGGGCACTTGAGTGCCTCGCTGATCCATTTCTGGCCTGGTAATGCCATCCGGGTACAGACAAAACAGCCCATCACAGCAAACACCTGGGTCCACGTGGGGATTACCTACGACGGCTCAAGCCGAGCCGCGGGACTGAAAATCTAC
>CAZXJC010000647.1:0-2531 GCA_964640885.1 uncultured Pirellulaceae bacterium
AGAGCTCCCTCGATTGATCGGCCATGGGCTGCGGACCAGCAGGTTTTGCCACGGATGGAGCGGCGGGGAGACCAGGTCGTCATTCGAAATGTACGAGACTTTACTTATTACGATCTAAACGATTTTAAAGTCCAGTACGCGGACCGCACCTTTGATCTAAACAAGATTGATTCGATTTGGTTCGGTGTGGAAGAATTCTCATCGCTGCAGGCACTGGCTCACACGTTCTTGACGTTTGGGTTTCGCGATGGAGATTCCTTTGATTACGTTTCTTTTTCTGTAGAGATTCGTAAAGAAGTCGGCGAAGAGTTTTCGCCCGTGTCGGCGATGTTCCGCCAGTTTGAACTGATGTACGTGGTTGGCGAGGAGCGTGATTTGCTGGGTTTGCGATCCATCCACCGCCGAGATGTCGTTTATCTTTACCCGATGAGAGCCAGTCAGCCACAGTTGCGGGAGTTGTTTTTGGATGTTACCACTCGCATGAACGAACTGGCCGATCATCCGGAGTTTTATCACACCCTGACCAGTAACTGCACCAATAACCTGGTCTATCATCTCAATCGCCTGGTACCCGGGGTCGTTGATCCGCTAAGTTGGGGTGTCGTGTTTCCTGGGTACTCGGATCAATTGGCGTTTCAACTCGGACTGATCGACAGCGATGAGAATTTTACACTGACAAAACGACGTTACCGGGTCGATCCGCTGGATTATGAACTGGGTGAGGCCGCTGACTTTTCTCACCAGTTGCGACAGCGATTCAAGGAGCGTTGAGCTTCCGTGGTCGAGCAGCAAGTCGACGCGGAGCAATCTCCTGCTGGGCTTGGCAAACGGCGAACCGGTAGCCAACTGGCTGGCAAATGATAACGGTGAAAGGGGCGAATCAGTTAGCCCAATCAGCACTGCCCAACGGTTTGCCGTCTCGACGATCCCCCAATCGCTGGTAGACCATGTAATCCATGGTTTCGCCTAGCAGGTGAACAGATCCGTCAGCAAAAACAAACTGGGCACCGCCCTTGTGCATGGATCGGAAGCCTTGATCCGTAACAAAGTTGTACCAGTGGCTGCAGTCACCTCGCCCCGGGTGGCCGGGATCTCCCAGGCCACGGATTGGGTAGTTAATCGGCCCGGTTGTGGCTGTCCACAACGAGTCGAAATACATCCAGCCCCACCGCTGGTGAGAGGCTTTGTTCGGTAGAATTTCACCCATCGCGATCACTTGTGACGTGCCGTCTGTAATATCCCGGATACGGGCAGCCCAACTGCCTCGAGCAAACACTCCAGAGACACGATACCCGCGTCCCTCGGTACCCCAAGTCGCCGGACCAGTACCAAAAACGTTACCCGGATAGTCCCGACACCAGTTGCCGTTGGATCTCATGTAACTTGAACCAAGTGATTGGGCGTAACACGAAATAGCTCGATCCGAATTGGGATTTGTCCGATTGACATAGGGATCGACGTTAGCTGACGGGCATATAAACGTATCAATGATGTTCGAACGGTAAAATTTGCCGCTGCGATCTCTTTGGTCTTCAAACTGGCGCGGATTGTTGCTTAGCACATACCAGGGACCACTGGCTGGTGTCCCCGGCTGGCAACCAGCCAGATTAAAGTCCAGATCATTGTAAACGGTGGTTTGCTCGATGAACGGCAGCAGGCGGACAAGCATGCCACCCTTGCTGCTGTTGTACCAGGCAAAACCATTTTTAGACTGTCGCGTCCAAAAATACATGCTGCAGTGCGGCAATTGTTTGTAGGTTTCGTGGTAGTTGTGAAGGGCGACACCTAATTGCTTAAGGTTGTTTCCACAGGACATTTTTCGAGCAGCTTCTCGAGCTGCCTGAACCGCTGGTAGCAACAAAGCAACCAAGATTCCAATGATGGCAATAACAACTAAGAGCTCTACAAGCGTAAAGCCACGCCGTGATGAGGATTTCATGCTAGTTACCCTGAACGATTAAGAAAAGATAGAATTAGGTCTTTAAAGGTGGGCTCATCGGGTCCGGGAGAAAACTGATTTAATGGACTCCGTAAGACCAAACTCGATTATAAAGTGGGACCGTTCTACTAGCCAATCGTATTCAGAGAAAAATAGCGGCAAATCTCGCTATCTATCAGCCTCCGATTGCAATCAATCGCTCGTAAGCACGCAGGTAAATGGTCCCTCCACTGATTGCCGGTGTGGCATAGAAGGTGCCCTCTAACTTGTTAGTTGCCAATATTTTACCGCTTTTGTCAGACGCGATGACTGAACAGGTGCCATCGATCGAAAGGAAATAGATCCGTTCGTCGCCAGCAACCAGCGAGGCGTGATAAGGTCCCTGCGGCAAACGTTTCTGCCAGTGCAGTGCGCCCGGCTTTAAATCCACACAACTGGCAATACCCTTATCAGTTACCAGTTAGACTTTGCCCTGGTAGCAAACGGGGGTTGATGAGTCGGGAGTCGTTTTAGCCATTTTCCAGAGTCGATGTGATTCGGTGATATCTCCTTGTCCATTACCGCGGACAGCGAGAACATGACCGAGTCCGCC
>CAZXJC010000648.1:0-2838 GCA_964640885.1 uncultured Pirellulaceae bacterium
ATAGCACATCGGTTCGCCGCGAGCATCCTCGCCTCCACCGTGATGATGTCCGCGGTAGTACATACGAAAAAGGTCACCGTCCTTGAGCACGGAGACGTAGCCCAACGTGGTGTCTTCCCAGGGCTTGTCGTTCATCAGCACGACTTCTTTGCCCAGAGGTTTGTGCACGTGACGTGCCGCATCGCCTGCCAAGCGGTCCACAAGCCGGTCATCAACAAACACTTCGAGCCGCGTGCCAATATGGAGCGGTTTGTCGGCCGCATTTACCAGCGGGCCTACGCCGAGTAACAACAGTGCAAACGCCGAATACTTCATGATTGTCCTTGCTGAATACTTGATTTGATCATGCATCCTCAGCAACCAGCCATTGCATGCCGCGATTCACGGTTGTCCGACAGAATGGAAGATGGCCTGGCCAGCTAAGAATGCCACAACAAGTTATCAGGGTGAGCTTTTGAATTAGCCTGAGTTTCAAGAGCTGTGCCGCAACTTCTCGTCGGACATTGGTGTAGGCCCCCAGTCTCCTAACCCCAGCCCGGGCGTTCAACTCAGGGGCGGCAACCGCCGCTGAGCAGTCGCGGCACTGGCCACCAGGAGAAAGATGGGGAGGAAACGGCTGGTAATCGGCACCTCACTCTCCGCGGATAAATAGCGTCGACCCAGTAGACGAAGCTCTCGTCGCGGTCACCACCAACGAGCGTGTCGTTGCCGCCGCTGTCCCCGACCGTGTCGGCTCCGTCGCCACAATCCAGGTGGTCGTCATCACGCGTGTGATCGGTGTCGTCCTTGCCGTCGTCATCTTGCAGGATGTCATCGTCGGCCAACCGGAAGAGAATGTCGTCCCGCTCGCCACGACCTACTCGATCTGGTCCCCGATCCCGTTCGCATTCTTGTCCGTCACATCTGAAAGCGGATTATTGATGACCGCCTGCCAAGCGATCTTTCGGAAGATTGCGTCCAACTCGGCATTAACGGACCTTTGCCTGGGCCTACCCTTGATCAGTTCGGGTGACTTCCTGTAGAGCGTTGCATAGAAAACATATCCCTCGAGCCAACCCATTCCTTCGCCCAGGTGACCGCCATCGCTCCAGATGGACGGGCTCTTACCGTCGACCCTGCGATTGAGCCCCTTCACGCCTGGCAGCTTTCCTTGGAAATAAAGTTCCAGTGCCGCCAGCACCGCCTCGTTGGTCGGCAGGACATGAACCTTGTTCGGGAATCGCCTATCGATACCGGCGATTTTCTTCCTGGTCGACTTATCGGTTTTTCTGGCTCGGTCTCGATACTTTTCGATTCGCGGCTCCTTGTCACCCTCGCCAAATCCGTCCGCCCACTGCGGCCAACCGTTGAAGACGTAGAACTCCATCTTCGGGTTGAACTTCAAGCAGAAGTCGATCCACCCGAAGTAATACTCGGGCCGGTCGTTGCGGTAGCTGCCCCACATCATGACATCCCAATTGCCGGTCGTGATGGCGGCCATGCAGACGGGGTTCGCTTTCCTCGATGAGAGAATACCGTTCTCAAATTCCCACATCATTCGAGCACCTCCCAGTTCCCCTCCCCTCGAGTTGACTCGCAACTGCTGCTGAAGCCCTGCAGCCTCGGCGATTTTTGGGAGCGTACCAAAGCCGGGTCTCATCCAACTGTGTCCGGTAGCGACGATCCGCAGCCCGCTACCTTTGGGAAAACTCAGGCGATCTCTCTTTCTTTTTCGCTTTTTCCGCAACATTGCGCGAATCTTCTCGGGTCTCCTGAGATAGGTTGCGCCGCGGATGGCTGGATGGTCATCATGCCCATAGCCTAGCCAAGGATCGGGTACAGCACGGCTGGTTCGATGTTTGGCTTGTGGCCGCTTGAAGTCAGCTTGCCGGAACAGTTGCGGTCTGGGAGTCTGCTGGGCTTGGAGCCTGGACTCATGCAGTAGTGCCAGAAGCAGCAAAATGGTGAAGACCTTCTTCATGACATTTCCCGTAAGACATTGAGCCCCTCTTGCACAAACAGCCCCATCGTCACCCCGACAGGCGGAGGGTGCAAGTCTTCTGGCAGGAAACGGATTTTTCGCATTGATGACCGAGATTGTCCTAAAGCCAAAGAGTACATGTCCGTACATCGGAACCGTCATCATGGCGCAGGACGCGAAACCCCGCTTTTGCCTGCGACGGGGTGCGATGAGAGGCGCCGCCGGGATTCGAACCCGGGATGGCGGATTTGCAATCCGATGTAGACCCTCATGGCCCTTCGGATGACCTGCGATAGCCTGCAAACGCCGGGTTTGAGAAGTGCAGCAAACCCCGAGAAAACGCGGGCAGAGCAGGTGGGAGGTAACACTTTGGGTAACACCTGGCCGTTAGCCGACAGATCCCAACCACGTCCTCGCCCCTCGCTCGCGGCGTGACTCCGGTTATCGTGGGGTCGGGCGGTGGACCGTCGGCGATATCGCGAGGTCGGCTTCAGTTCAGGACTCGGGTTCTTCTTCCAGGCCAAGTCGCGACTTCAACTCGTCGGTCCCGAACTTACGCAACTTCTCCACCACATGCTTTGGGTCAGCTGATAGCCAAACCAGTCCACATGCTACGCAGAGCAGAGACTCAGCTGTGATCGCCGGCGAATCCAGTTGCAGCCACGCCGGCGCTACCTCGTACGGGGAAAAAATGGTGATCGGAGTGCTGGCTAATCCTGTCAGGTGACCCGCCACCACCCGGTCACTATCGCATTGAAGACACTTCCGGTCTGACATGGTCTCTCTCCTGAGTGTTGGGAATTGCTACGATCTGCCCCAGTCTCCCCACCCCAGCCCCGGCGTCGGGTGGGGGGGGCAGAGAAGGTATGGGACTACTT
>CAZXJC010000649.1:0-4658 GCA_964640885.1 uncultured Pirellulaceae bacterium
CGTTGCATCTAGAACCCACAGGCGCAAGAAGCTCTGCTATTGGAATCGACGGCTGCTGATCGGAACCCTGGTCTTCTTGTTGTCGGCCACGATGCTGCTGGCTGACGATAAGCAGGCGGCGAAATCACCTGCTGACAAGCCGGCTCGACTGCAACGAATTCTCAATAATGAAGTGCCGCGTGATGTTGATGATTTGAAAGTGATGCAGGAGCAGATCCAGGACCTGGCTAAGAAATCACTGGATGTTACCGTGGCACTTGCAATTGGTCGCAGTACGCAGGGGAGTGGAGTGATTATCAGCGAGGATGGCTATGTGCTTACAGCTGCACACGTTGCGGGACGACCAAACCGTCGCGTGGCAGTTTTTCTTGCTGACGGACGGATCGTACAAGGATACACGCTGGGCATTTTTAAGTCGGTCGATGCGGGCCTGGTTAAAATTGGCAATCCCAACGATGAAGAAGAGGCTGATGAAGAAGCTCCGGTTAAATGGCCGTTTGCTGAAATGGGGGATTCTCGCAAGACGGCCCTCGGCCAATGGTGCCTGGCGACAGGACATCCTGGAGGTTTTCAGCCTGAGCGAAAACCGGTCGTCCGTGTGGGTCGGATAATTCACAAGTACAAGGATGTGTTGACGACCGATTGCACGTTAATTAGCGGCGATTCAGGCGGCCCCTTGTTCGACCTGGAAGGGAAGGTCATCGGGATTCACAGTCGCATTGGGTTTGAATTGAGGCACAATGTTCATGTGCCGATTCACCACTACAAGGACAATTGGCAGCGACTCATTGACGCTGAAACCTGGGGAACGATGCCCGCGTCTCCCTTCATTGGTGTAAGTGGTCCTGCTAATAAAAACAAGACACAAGTCAACCAGGTTAAGCCTGGTGGTCCAGCGGCCAAGGCGGGAATTGAAGTCGGCGATATTATCATCAAGTTTGGTGATGACCAGGTGACTAATTTTGATTCGCTGATTGCCCTGGTAGGTCTGCGAAGACCAGGAGAAGAGGTTGCCGTCACCGTCTTGCGACGAAAGAAGAAGGTGGTCGTGACGTTGACCGTGGGTAGCGTGGAAGATGAATCATCGAAACCGGTGGTTCCGGATTTCTGCAGATTCCTTCAGTCCACTCCTTCAGAAGCAGCTTCCAATCAACGGCCGGTTGTTCAGCAAACGGCGACCGGTGGCGTCTATTTGGGTATGTGGCAGCAGATTTCGTTGCTGCGTCCGGTCAGTGTCAATCAGCGGAACCATGCTTCGATTCGAAAAAGCTTTCGGACCGTGGTCGACGGCCCCGTCAAGAGTACGGTCAAGATCTTGGCCGACAACCGCCAGGTTGCCCTCGGTGTCGTGGTTGATCGTGACGGTTACATCCTTACCAAGGCCAGTCAACTTCCTGGCGGAGTGGAATGCCAGTTTTCCGATGGAAAACGAGTGACGGCGAAAGTAGTGAATATCCAGCCGCGCCACGATTTGGCTCTCTTGAAAGTGGATCGACAGGGATTAACGGCCATTGAATGGAACCGTGATGAGAAGGTTCCCGTCGGCAGCTGGCTGGCGGTTCCCAGTCACCTGAAGGAACCATTGGCCATTGGCGTACTTAGCCTGGAAGCACCACTAGAGATTAAGGGTGGCGTGCTCGGTGTTCTCCTTGAGCAACGAGACGATGGTGTTGGTATCGCCCGAGTGATGCCGGATGGAGGCGGTCAACGAGCTGGTCTGAGTCCTGGTGATGTGGTCGTTAAGGTAAACGGTCAAGAAATGAAAAACCTCGCGATGGTGGTCGATACAGTTCGTCAGCATTTACCGGGGGAACAAGTAAAACTGGAAATTCGCCGTGGCGAAGAGATATTGTCGATGAAGGCCACCTTGGGCCGCATTGGTGATTTGAATCCAGCCAGGCAGGCCGTTCCACAGGACAAACTAGGTGGTCCCTTGAGTAAACGGCGCAGTGGTTTTCCAACCGTACTGCAACACGATACGGTTTTGGAACCGGATGAATGCGGAGGCGCACTTGTCGACCTCAATGGAAAAGCAGTCGGTATCAACATTGCCCGAGCTGGCAGAGTTTCCACCTACGCGTTACCCAGCTCGCTGGTTGTGCCGCTCATCGAAACGATGAAGCAGGCAGCGGAGAAGAACGACCAGGATGGCTCCGACAGTCAGTGATGCGGTGCTGTGCCCTTAATGATCGAGAGGCGGCGGCGCCCCGGTGTCCTCACCCGATGATTCCAGGTAACTGGCCAGGATGATCTGGGCCGCCACCATGTCCAACCGCTTCTTTCGCCGCTTGCTTGTCAGTTCCGCGGTGTTCAGCAATTGTTCTGCCTGTGCCGTGGTGTAACGCTCATCGTAGAAAGCAACTGGTAGGGCCGTGAGAGTGGCTAGCCAGCCACCAAACTCGCGCGCCTCGAGCGACTTGGCACTCTCTTCACCACTGCCGTGAACTGGCAGACCAATGACAAATCCGACTACGTTTTCAGCACTAACCAATTCGGTGAAATACCGCCCGTCCGCTTCGCGATCCCGGCAGGTGTAGTTTTCATAGGGGCTGGCCAAACGATGTTCCGCGTCGCTAATGGCAATTCCAATGCGGACGGTACCAAAATCGATACCAACCAGGCGACCTTTTCCAGGGAGCGATGGTGTCATGGTTTTTTCGGAGTACCTGGTTTGATTGGCTGACGTTTGGATTCTGATTCGAAATAGCCATGTTGCAGGAAACGTAACGTAGCTTGATGGACCTGGGGATGGTCCATCAAGTAAGTGTGAACCGCCGGAACGATCAGGAAGTCATGGGCTCCATTCAGCCGCGTTTCTGCAACAGTCACAACCAGGTCGTCACCTCCCTTGATGAGCGGGTTGTCGAGTGCGGTCTTCGCTGATTTCCCAGCGATGATTCCGAACGGACAGCCTGGCACAGCTAACTGGCTCGATAACCTGGGCCACTGGGAGGCAATCTCGTCACCACTGGGTCCCCAGACGGTACGGACGATCTTGTTGTTTTTAAATCGCCGGGCCATCGCAGATCCCTGGTTTGGTGGAGCGAGCATCACGATTGATCCCAGGGGCGGGTGTGACAGGTTGCGCGTTTTCGTCTCCTTTAAATAACGTCGAATAACCAGGTTTCCCAGGCTATGGGCGACGAAATTGATTTCCTTGGCTTGCGGCAGGCCCTTGATTACCTGGGCTAGTGCCCGGGCATGGTCTTGTACCTTTGCTCGCGTGCTGGCGTATGACATGCTCAGCACCGTGTAGTTACTCTGCTTTCGCAGGTATTGCGCGATGGTATTCATCGAGTTGCGGGTACGCCCGAGGCCATGCAAGACAATCACGACCTTCCCCTCAACCGCAGGCAGTTTGAGCTGTCTTTGCAGCTTCTCTAGTGTTCCCTGGCAATGCTCAAAACTGCCCCAGGTACGGCGGTAGTTTTTCCCGTCAAGCAAACGACAATGCTTGGTCAACTGGTTGCGTTGAATCCGCCAATCGTGAAAGACCATCTCGTCGGTCCAAAATTGAGTTCCACCCAGGGTAGGACCCTTGAGCGATGGCGATTTTGTTTGCTGGCTACCCGCGGCAGGTGGATTGGCTGCTAGTTGAGCTGTCGCGAGACTGATTACAATCACCGCTAGCGCTGCCAGCCAGTTTTGCGATGAGCGAATGACGGTTACCGGGAGTTGATGATCCATGCCAATTCCTGCAAGGAACCTGTGGCAGATTTTGCTACAGGTGTTGATCCCATCCTTTTTCTTCAAGACGTTCCACGACTTGTCTGACTGCTTCTTCCTGTTGCTTGCTGGCAATCAACGTGGCGTCCCCAGTTTGAACCACGATGATATCATCCAGGCCGATCGTCACGACCAGGTGATCGTCGGAGGCATGAATAATGGAGTTCTTGGAATCAATTGCCAGGTGTTTTCCCTGGACGACGTTGCCATCTTCATCGGCCTCTTGCAGGGCTGCCAGGGATTGCCAGTTGCCCATGTCGCTCCATTGAAAAGGTGCTTCCATAACTAGTACCTCAGAATATTTTTCCATGACTGCGTAATCGATCGATTTTCCTTCAATACTGGGGAACTGCGCATCAAGGACAGTCTCCAAATCCTGCTGTTCCGTAGCGGCGACGATCTCCTCTAGTTGCTGGTACATGGTCGGCTCGCAGGTTTTTAGTGCCTCTAAGATGGTAGCCACCTTCCAGACAAAGATCCCCGAGTTCCAGTAGAAATTGCCAGCTTCCAGGTATTCTTCCGCGACAGCCGCTGCCGGCTTTTCATGAAACTGTTGAACTTGGTACGTGGCCGACCCTGCTGACTCTAATAGCGGGCCACTCTCGATATAACCGAACGATTCTGCGGCATAACTGGGACGGATCCCAAAGGTGACAATCTGTTGGGGAGTTGCCTCGACCAGTTGTGCTGCCTGTTCGCTGGCCTGGCAAAAGGCATCTGCGGGACTGATCACGTGGTCGGCGGGCATCACGACCATGGTGGCCTCAGGATCTTCCCGCTGTAGCAGTAAGGCTGCCAGCCCGATGCACGGTGCCGTGTCCCGTTTACACGGTTCACCCAGGATTGAACCGGCCGGTAAAGCGGGAAGTTGTTCTTGGACAGCTGTTACCAGTCGCTGGTTTGTTAGGATACGAATTCGCTCGACCGGTACC
>CAZXJC010000650.1:0-11258 GCA_964640885.1 uncultured Pirellulaceae bacterium
CGCGTGGTGCTGGTGACGATGGACCTGTTGGTAATCTCGCGTGACCTGGCCCAGGCGGTTGGTGATCGGGTTGCCCAGGAACACAAGTTGCCCCGGTCCCGGTTGTTGCTGAATTGTTCGCATACGCATTGTGGACCGGAAGTCCGACTGTATCGTGAGTCCGTGCACAATATTCCCAAGGTATACGCACGGAAGATGCACGCCTACGTCAAGGAATTGGAAGAGAAGCTGGTGCAACTGGTCGGCAAGGCCATTGCAAACCAGGCACCGGCACGACTGGACTTTGCCCAGGGCCAAGCACGTTTTGCTGTTAATCGACGCAATAACGTTCAGAAAGAGGTTCCCCGGTTGAGAGCCGAGGGGAAATTGAGAGGACCCTTCGATCACTCGGTTCCCGTGCTGAGGATAACGACGGCTGACGAGAAAGTGTTGGCTGTTCTGTTTGGCTATGCCTGCCATAACACCACCATGGGTCAGTATCAGACCTCGGGGGACTACGCGGGTTTTGCGCAGCAGTATATCGAGGAGAAACACCCAGAGACGCTGGCCATGTTCATGATGGGAGCGGGTGGGGACCAGAACCCGTTGCCCCGGCGCACGCTGGAATTACTCTACCAGCATGGCCGGGCGTTGGCTGATGCGGTGGAAAAAACACTTGGCAGTTCCTTTCGTGAAGTGGAGGGGCAGGTCCGGGTGGCTCGCGCCGATGCAGCGCTTGAGTTTCAGCCACACGCAGACAAGGAAGCCTTAAAGAAACAGGCTGATGCAAAAAACCAGTATCAGCGTTGGAAGGCCAACTACATCCTGGGGGAATTGGCCGCCGGTCGCACCCTTTCTCGTCGGTATGGCTTACCGGTTCAGGTCCTGGCTTTTGGAGATGATGTCTTATTGATCGCCATTGGTGGTGAAACGGTGGTTGATTACGCGCTGCGGGCCAAGAAGCAATACGAGCGTCCTGGAGGGCCCGCGATCTGGGTGGCAGGTTACTCAAATGATGTATTCGGTTACCTCCCTTCGCTGCGGGTCTTGAAAGAAGGTGGCTACGAAGGGGGTGGTCACTTTGTTTACACCAAGTTTCCCGGGCCATTTACCGAGACGGTCGAGGAACGGATCTTTTAGACAGTAGACCGGTTGGTAAAGCAGGTGAAGTATGATCGTTGGCAAAGGGTCCTTCTGGATAATGGAGCAGGTGCCATATGACGGGACTGCATTGGCGTGATGCGGTGGTAGTGGCCTGCTACGTCATAGTTGTTCTCTCGCTGGGGGCGTACGCCGGTTACCGCCAGCGCAACGCTGACGAGTACTTCGTTGGTGATCGATCGATGAACCCGGTGCTAGTCGGGGTGTCGATTTTTGCGACGGTGTTCAGCACCGTTAGTTTTCTGTCGACACCTGGAGAGATCATTCAGCATGGTCCGGCTATCCTGACCAGCACATTAACAATTCCATTGACTTATCTCATTGTTGGCTATGTCATCATACCAGTTTATATGCGGTTCAAGGTAACAAGTGCCAACGAGTTGCTGGAATGGAAGTTGGGCCTGGCTGCCCGACTGACTGGGGCTCTTCTATTCACAGTGATGAGACTGGTTTGGATGGCTGCCCTGATCTACTTTGCCTCGGATGCCATGATGGTCATGCTGGGCCTGGAAGCCAAGTGGTTACCGGTGGTGACATTTACTATGGGAACCGTAGCTGTTGCTTATTCGTCGCTGGGTGGCATGCGAGCGGTGGTAATCACCGACCTTTTACAGTTCCTGCTGCTCTTTGGTGGGGCGGTGATGGTGGTTGCGATGGTGACCATTAAGTTGGGTGGTTTCAGCTGGTTGCCGACGGAGTGGAATCAATCCTGGGATGTGCAGCCATTGGTGGGTTCCCCCACGGTCCGGGTTACGGTGCTGGGGACAATTTTTCACGGAACGCTGTGGTGGATTTGCACGGCAGGAAGCGACCAGACCGCAATCCAGCGATTCATGGCGACGGGGAATGCACGGGCCGCCCGTCGATCTTTCCTGGTGAATTCGCTAGTGGGAGTTGCGGTCAGCGTGGTTCTGGGCTTGGTGGCCTTCTCGCTGCTTGCCTTCTACCAAGAAGACCCGGCCCATTTGGGTAAACTGACGATCGAGAATGATGGTGATCGATTGTTTCCTTATTTCATTTCACATCACCTTCCGGTGGGGATTTCCGGCCTGGTTCTTTCCGGTATGTTTGCGGCTGCCATGTCGAGCCTGGACTCGGGTATCAATTCGATCACGGCGGTCGTGATGAAGGATTTCGTGCAGCGTTTCCGTACGACTCCACTGGAGGAGTCACGGCAGTCGCGTTACTCGCGGTTAGTAGCTCTGTCGATTGGCATGAGCGTGGTGCTGGCGAGTTCATTTATGCAGTACGTGCCGGGGAATTTCTTGGAAGTTTCCCAGCGAACGGTGGGTTTGTTTGTTCCCCCATTGTTCGTTCTGTTTTTCTTGGCGATGGTTCCTCGTCGCCGTAGTCAGTCGGCAGCTTTAGTCGGTTGCCTGGCTAGTTTGGTTGTTGCTTGCCTGGTCGGCCTCTGGCCGGGGCCGGACGGTAATCCGCTGTTGAGTTTTCAGTGGATATTGGCCTCCTCAATGACTGCGGGGATCAGTATTGGTTGGTTAATTAGCCTATTCGTTACACCGACGGAGTCGGCATAGGTCTTGTATAGGAACTTCAGCAGTCACCAGGTTAGCGTTGGCAGGTTCCCGAAAACCTCCTTTTTAAGTGGATTTGCCTTTTCAGACGTTTTGAAAACGACGATAATAAAACTCAAAGCTTGGCAGCAAATGTTAATTTCTTAAGGAAGTATTAACGAATGCTTACGATCAATGGATTTAAGAAGACGGTCTGTTCCGGGTTGTCCCGTCGCGAAATGTTGCAGGTCGGTGGAGCGGGTCTTTTTGGACTAAGTCTTCCCGCATTGCTGGCTGCGGAGCAGGCCGGTTTTCGCACTGGCCAGCAGCGCGCCAAGAGCGTGATGTTCCTGTTCCTCTTCGGAGGTCCTAGCCAACTGGAAACATTCGATATGAAACCGGATGCCCCCAGCGGTATCCGTGGCCCTCATAAGCCGACCCCGAGCAAGACGCCCGGGTTACAGATCAGTGAGCACCTGCATCGAACGGCTGCCATCTCGGACAAGATTTGTGTTGTTCGATCGATGACCCATTCACACAATGATCATAACGCTTGCCATTATATTCAGACCGGCCATGCCTGGACGCGGACAGCTGCTAATGGAAACGACGTTAATGCGCGGCCGTCTGACTGGCCAGCCATGGGGAGCGTAGTCGAATACGTTTCGCAGCATGATGGGGATGCCAGTCAGCGGACGATGCCCGACTACGTTTACCTTCCGAATAACCTGGGGCATTTGCAGGGTTATGACCGAACGGGGCAATACGCGGGTTGGCTGGGAAGCGCCTATAATGCGCTGGCGACGGACATCCGCAAGCGGGACAAAAACGACAATCCATTCTTCCGTGATTGCACTGATGAAGAACTTGATTTTCGAATCAAGGGGCTTGTCGGTAAGGACGTCGTGACCTTGGATCGATTGCAATCCCGCTCGCGGTTAATTGATCAGTTTGATGCGATTCGGCCCGAAATTGATACGCGGATCCAAAAGTATGCTCAGCAGGATCGTCTGCGTCAGCGGGCAGCGGAACTGGTCACTTCCGATGCCATTCGTAATGCTTTGGACATTCGTCGTGAAAGTGACAAGCTGCGAGATCGGTACGGTCGTCACCTGTTCGGTCAGTCGAGCTTGATGGGCCGTCGGATGATCGAGGCGGGCAGCCGTTTTGTAACGGTCCTCTGGGATGCTCCCGATGGTTACAGTTGGGATTCTCATCGATCGAGTGAACACTTGGAAAAACACCTGGTGCCAGGGTTTGACCAGGCCTACTCGGCCCTCATTGAAGATCTTGAGGACCGCGGACTGCTCGATGAAACACTGGTAGTGGCGGTCGGCGAGATGGGACGTACCCCGAAAGCCAATAATGTCTGGGGGCGTGGCCATTGGAGCTACAATTTCCCCTGCGTCCTGGCGGGTGCCGGTATCAAGGGTGGCATCACTTACGGTCAGTCGGACAAAGATGCAGCCTACCCGATCGACAAGCCGGTATCTCCCGAAGATTTGGCTGCGACCTTGTTCTGGGCGTTAGGGATTAACCCGGAGATCCGCCTGCCGGATTCACAGGGACGGCCGGTGCAGATCATCGAGGGAGGTCGACCGTTAACCGAGTTGTTCGGTTAAGATGAGAGTACAGACGGTTGATTAGCCAATAGTTTTTCTAGCTACAAGACGACGCCCTATGAACGCAGCAAACGACTTGAATAGACGCAGTCTGCTGTCGTTGGGTTGCTTTGGCTTGACGTCGTTTAACCTGCTCGATTCACTGTCGGCGGCTAGTAGCAAATCGACCAGTCCGCGAGCCAAGTCCGTTTTGCTGCTCTACATGGATGGCGGGCCAAGTCATATCGACATGTTCGATCTGAAACCGCAGGCACCAGCCGAGATTCGTGGTCCGGTGAAGCCGATTGCTTCATCGGTCCCGGGCATTTCCGTTGGTGAGTACTTGCCGCTGGTTTCCCAGCAGATGCACCACCTGGCCCAAATTCGCTCTGTCCGGCATGAAGATGTACCCCATGACCAGGCGGTCTACCGGATGTTGACTGGCTATCGGCATAACATCAAGGCAGGCGGGTTGAAGGTGGAAGATACCGATTTCCCACACATGGCAAGCGCGTTTTATCGCGTCGATCCGGCTGGAGCTGCCATGCCAAGCTCGATCCAGATTCCTGAACCGATGCGGATTGATGCCCGTATTTTACCCGGGCAGAACGCCGGTATCCTGGGAACGCAGTGGAGTCCGTTTCCTGTGCACGTGACGCGTGGTGGCGAGGTGGTGCCGCCGGATCTCGGACGGCTGGAACAGTTTACCGAGGCTCGACTGAAAGAGCGTTACCGGTTGTTGGGAGAGTTGCAGAATCGGTCCTTGCAGGAGAATGTGTTGGCGGCCACGGAGTTTAACGGCTTTCAAGATCGCGTGATGCGAATTCTACAGCAGCCCTCGATCAAGAATGCTTTCGACCTGGACCGGGAATCACCGGCACTGCGTGATGCTTACGGTCGTCATCGACATGGCCAGTCGACGCTATTGGCCCGCCGTTTGATTGAGGCCGGGTCCCGTTTTGTAACGGTCTACTGGGGTAAAGAGATCCAGGACTGGGGTGGCGACTGGAAGCCGATGCTCGTTAACAATCCTTGGGACACGCACCGTAATCATTTTCCACTAATCAAGGAGAGCTTGATTCCTCGGGCAGACCAGACGCTATCCGCCCTGCTGGCGGATTTGTCCAGCCGCGGGATGCTCGATGATACGCTGGTGGTTTGGATGGGCGAGTTTGGCCGCAGCCCACGTATTAGCAAGATGTTTTCCACGCCGGGGCGTGAACACTGGCCACACGCTTTCACGATCCTGATGGCCGGAGCCGGGATTCGAGGAGGCACTGTTTACGGTAGTACCGATCGCTACGGCGAATTTGTCACGGACGATCCCGTCTCGCCGGCCGATGTCACGGCCACGATTCTTGATGCTCTCGGAATCGATCCGCAGGCGGTCGTGCCAGCTCGTGGCCGGTCACATCAGCTTTCCCAGGGCCGCCCACTGACGAAGTTGTTCTCCTAAGCCCGGGGGAGTGAGCGATGTTTTTCCAGTTTTAGAATGGCAGGCTATAAATATGAGTGATCTTGGTTCAGGACCGGCACTTCCCGAAATGGAAGTTTCTGCGCGAGGGATGATTTTTGCAGCCGAAGAGGCTCCAGCAGAGGAAGCGGTGGCTTATTTTACCAGTCTCGTTCCATTGGCATCCGGAACTTGGCTCTCCGGCTGGCAATTGGGGCCGGGAAAACAGACCCCCAATACCATCGGACTAGCTCGTTCGCGGGACGAGGGCCAGACCTGGCAGCGGCTGTCACATTCCTTCGACACTTCGTGGCAGGGGACTCCTGGTTCCTTCCTGGCAGCGGAAATGGTGGAGGCCGAACCAGGACGACTTTTGCTTTTTACAACCTGGGTCGACCGGAGTCGTCCGGAACGTCCGCTCTTCAATCCAGTCAGCGAGGGTATTTTAGCGACGCGACTGTTGTATTGTGTCTCCAGTGATGAAGGGGATAGCTGGAGCGAGTGGGTGGAACTGCCGACGCCTGGACTTACTGGCTGTGCTCTGACCGGACCGATTGTTCGCTGGTCAGACGGGACAATTGCCTGCGCCTACGAAAGTTTTAAAGAGTTCGACGATCCGGAACCAGTTGATCCGGCCGCCTGGTTTTCACTGTCACGCGATGGTGGAGAGTCGTTTGGTGATCCCTGGCAAGTGGCTCACCATCCCGAAGGGAAAAAGTATTACTGGGACCAGCGGCTTTGCCCGAGCGAAACTGCTGGCGATTTTATCGCTATGTTCTGGACGCATGATCGCCCCGAACAGAAGGATCTCAACGTTCACTTTTTGCGATCCTCACTGGCTGCCGGCGAGAGGGCTGGCAGTGAACCGATTGAAACGACTATCCCGGGCCAGATTGCCGCTTGCTATGATGCGGGGCAAGGACGGCTGTTGGCCTACGTGGTCGACCGGGGTAATCCCGGTACGATGACCCTTTGGCAATCCGCCGATGACGGGTTGAGCTGGCCAGAAGAGAATCGCCTGGTTGTTCATGTTCACGATGAACGGGCGGCTATCTCACAGGGGCGAGAGAACATTGAGTTTGCCGAGTTCTGGGAAGACATGGGGAAGTGGAGTTTTGGCCACCCGGCGATTCGCCCCCTAGAAGATGGTTGGCTGGTGGCCTGGTATGCCGGTACACCAACACGGATGAGTCTTCACTGGGCCAAGATTGTTGATCGCCTCTAACCCGGCTACTGACTAGTCAGCAGCGACAGAGAACCATCATTCGTAGATGAACGGGATGGGCTTGCAGAGCTTCTTTTTCTTGCAGGCTACGCGCTGGCATTTGCGGCATAGGAAAGTGGGTAGCTCGGAGCGATCGAAACCGTGTTTACGGTTCCCTTTGCGGCCCTTCTTTTTGCAGAGTTGTTTGCCCATGAGATTCTATCTCAGTACTAAAAACAGGAATGTTCCTACCCGTTGATGCTGTTGGATCCGCTAAAACAAGGTTAAAAGTCAATGTCTCTAGGCTTGTCGTCGCAAATGAGACACGATCTCAATACATCTAGATTAGAGTATAGTGAGTGGTTTGCGTCAAGTAGGATTCCTAAAAAATCCTCCTTAGGACCCTCGATGGCATTTTAGGCTCAGAATGCAGAGGCTGGCAAAACTAGAAACTGCTGTCGGTAGCGTCTGGTAGCTAGTTTTTCCCGTCAACGTTCACCAGGTAGAGGTCGTGGCTGCCCTCTCGTTCCGAGACGATTGCCAGTTGCTGGCCGTTGGGGTGCCAGGTCGGATAGTCATCCCGTTCGGCGTGATTGGTGATTCGTTGCAGGCCCTGGCCATCAACGTTCATGACGTAGATTTCAAAATTGCCATCGCGGTTGCTGGTAAAGGCGATCCGTTTGCCATCGGGTGAAAATCGCGGTCGCAGGTCCTGAAATCGCGATGTCGTGAGTCGACGCACGTCACCGCCATCGATCTTCATCGAATAGATATCGTAATTACCGTCACGTGTGGAACCGAACAGGATTCGTTTTCCGTCTGGGGAGAAGCTTGGCCAGTAGTTCATACCGCCTTGCTTGGTCAACTGCTGGCGATCCTTTCCTTGCAGGTTGACCGAGAAGAGGTTTTGGTAGCCTTCTTCGGCGAAGGAATAGACGACCCGTTTCCCATCCGGGGAAAACGCGGGGGTCCGAAATCCGGAAAAGCCACCACCGGGTGAGACCGTAGCATCGACATTGTCTCGTTCGTTGCGAATGACCAGCGTGACGCTGAGGGTGCCTGTTGCTTTCAGGTACACGCACCACTTACCGTCTGGAGAAAAAGCGGGTTCCAGTTCCTGGGAACTGGCCTGGGGATGGAACCGGTCGATTTTACGATTGGGCAGCTGCAGTCTCTTGAGAGTAGTTAGCTCGGGTTTTTCGAAATCGACATAAACCAGTTCGGTGGCATTGATGAAGACGGGGGTTAGCTTGATGCCCCCGTCAGTGGTCAAACGCGTTGGTTCGGCAGCGCTGCTTATGGCAGCACAGCAGCAGAGCAATGCAACGGTCCAGCAGCTTATGGGGTTGCTATATCGCATACTAGATAAGACCCTCGATTAGGCGGCCACCATCGAGGACGTTCATCTCCGCTCGCCTCTGGGTGTCGATGCCGGCCAACTCCGCGATCGTGGTACCGACCATCTTGGGGGGCACTGGATCGGTGAGTGGATGTTCGCCACGGCGGTCACTGGTTCCGATCACGCGACCTGGCTCGATTCCGGCTCCAGCCCACATCGAGAAATAGCACTGCGGCCAATGGTCTCGAGCAGCCCGTTTGTTGATTTTAGGCGTGCGCCCGAACTCGCCCATGCAGACCACCAGGTTCTCCTCCAGCAGACCACGTTGGTTCAAGTCGTCGAGCAGGGCGGAAAAGGCCCGATCCAGGATCGGACAGTGTAGGTCTTGGAGCAGATCGAAATTGTAAATGTGTGTGTCCCAGCCAAATTCGAAACCAGGAGTAATGGCTTCTACGTGCCGGCTATAGTTGAGTTGGATATAGGGAACTTCGGCCTCTACCAGGCGACGGGCCAGCAGGGCGCTTTGTCCGAATACCGATTGACCGTAATTGGCTCGGGTACGCGCTGATTCTTGGGTGAGATCAAAGGCATTGCGAGCTTTGGGATCCATCAGCAGGTCGTAGGCTGCCTGGTGTGTGCGGTTCCAGTTTTCGAACCCGAACTGTTCCAGGGCTCGGGGGACACCGTCAATCTGCCGCAGCAAGTTTCGTCGATCTGCAATACGGTTCGGTACTAGCCCGTCGAGTAACTTGAGGGCCGGCAGTTCCACTTGGCCACGTTCGGAGCAGCCCATCATGAATGGGTCGTAGGCCTGACCGAGGGTTCCCCCACCATAGCCTTCAATTTTGCGAGCCCCGTCCATAACCGTGCCGCGGGCGATGGAGACAAACGGCGGAAGGGCGCCTTGCCGACCACGGTGCTTGGCCACGATCGAGCCGAAATTCGGTTGCACGGGCGTCGGTTTTTCCTCGAAGCCGGTTAGTGCCACGGTTCCGGCGTCGGGATGCCCAGGTGCACTGGTAACGTGGCTGCGGATCACGGTGTAAAGATCACTGCGCTGAGCCAGCTTGGGCAATAGTTCCGTGTAGCGTAGGCCAGGTGTTTTGGTGGGAATTGTTGCAAATGGACCGCGGTATTCGGCTGGCGCATCTGGCTTAGGATCGCAGGTATCGAGGTGGCTTGGTGCCCCCCAGAGAAAGACGAACAAGACAGACTTGGCTCGTCGCGGGATAGCGGCGGCGTTAGCAAGGTTGCCCATGCCCAGTGCCAGCGGGAGCGAGGCGCCCAGCTTCAAGAAAGAGCGTCGGCTGGGACCACTGCAGGTTTTCGCCGCAAAGCTGCCAATGTCGAACATCGTTTTCCTCGCCCGGTTGTCAATGAACCATCAGGTTGACAGGCTCCATCATAACCGAACTTACGGACTCTTCCAAAGGAACAGGCTAACTAATCGCCCGCGAGAGCGTTTGCCAGCTGAGCTAAATTAGAGGTGTGGTCGCGAACTAGATCAGTTCGTGAATCGGTGCCCGATGGTCTACCAGGTATTGAGGACGCCCCGAGGGATCTTTGATCGTGGTGGTGGCAACGTCAATTCCCATGTTGTGGTAGAGCGTGGCAAACACCTGTTGCATGTGAACTGGCCGATCCTGGGGTTGCTCGGCATTCTTGGTCGAGCTGCCAATGACCTGGCCTGTCTTCATTCCGCCACCGGCGAGGACACACATCGAGACTCCATACCAGTGGTCACGGCCACCCTTGTTATTGTTGACCCGCGGCGTCCTGCCAAATTCACCCCACATCACGACCGAGACATCCTTATCGAGACCACGCTGGTACAAGTCTTCCAGTAAAGCACTGAGGTGTCGATCGAGTCGTGGCAGTTGGCCGCGAAGTGTATTGAAGTTGTTGCTGTGGGTATCCCAGCCACCCCAGTTGAAGCCGACCACGCGAACACCCGTTTCGACCAGGCGGCGAGCACGCAGGAACGATTCGCCCCCCTTGCCATAGCGTTCAATAATCTTGGGGTCTTCCTTGCCGGTGTCGAGTGCATCGGCCACGCTTCCGGAGGTAACGATTTCGACTGCCCGTTGGGTATAGGCGTCGAGGGCTTCCATCTGACGAGCATTGTCTGTATCGCGACGGAAGCAATCGAGGCTTTCCAGTAATTGGGTTCGTGAGGTCAGTCGATCAGCGGTCATCTGGCCGTTGAGTCGCAGATCACCCCCTTGTGGCTTGTAGGGTTTGTGGACTGAACCGAGGTAACCGGGATAGCTGCCGTTGTAACCGACGAACGGAGGTGCACCGCCAGTACTTCCTTGCAGGTGGCTGATAACGCTACCGATTGAAGGACGGCCGCCAATGGCAACCAGGCTCTTGCGATCGAATCCTGTCTGTGTGTGGTGATCACTGTGATCAGCGATGTTGCCGGTCATGGAACGGACGATGGCGAACTTGTCTGCGTTCTTGGCCAGCATCGGCATATGTTCACAGATATCCATGCCGGAGATGTTCGTCTTGGTTGGATAAAACTCACCGCGAAATTCACTGGCCGCGTTTGGCTTCAGGTCGAAAGTGTCCTGGTGAGAGGGACCGCCACCGAGGTGAATGTTGATGATTGATTTTTGCGAGGAGCCGATACCAGCCGCTTCTTCGGCTTGCAAGAGTTGTCCTAGTGTCAGTCCCCCGGTGCTGAAGGCGCCCAGTTTGAGAAAGTTGCGGCGGGAAAGTCCGTCACAGTACTTGGAGCCTTTGACGCGATCAAAAATCGAGAACATGGTTGTTTCACTCCCCGTCGCTTGGAAACCTTATTTTTTACATATCAACAACGGTTGATTCTATTTGAAACTATCGATCTGATTCAAGAGCCATCTGCAACATGGTTGGGGCGATTAGGGGATAAAACAAGGAAACCAGCGGTTACTAGTAAGGTCCTGGTATCGATCTAAAGCGACTATTATGGACGAAATTGAGCCAATAACCTCTTGACTTCTGAGGCATCAATAAAAAGAGAGAG
>CAZXJC010000651.1:0-9184 GCA_964640885.1 uncultured Pirellulaceae bacterium
CGTCCTGCAGGAAAGTACTCGCCAGGGAAAACCATTCCTGCTGGCAGCACGCATTCCGTCAACCATCAAGCATGGTCGCTATATCGGCATCGACACCAAGGCCTGGCTGGAAGAAAAACTGCTCGACACGGTGGCGCTCGGCGGCGGTTATATCACGTTTGATCTGCCGATTAAGGAGATGGTCACCCTCGGGCATAAACACAACGTTCCCGTCTATCCCTGCTTAAGCCAGTCTGGCCTAATGTATCGACCGCCGCGCGGTCAAAGCGGCAAGCAGCCTGCCGAATCCTGGTTTGGCGCAGCCTCCCGTTTCTGGCACGACGGGGCCGATGGGATTTACGCGTTTAACCTTTTCCCTGGGCCTGGAACCCCAGCGGATCGACAGTATGCCCGTAAGGTCCTCGGCCGACTCGGTTCGCTAGAACAACTTACCTCTAAAACCATCCAATACGCGATCTCTGATGCCGGTTTCTGGATGCCTTCGCATTACTGGGCCAAGGATGTCACCGACTTCACCCAGGCATTGCCGCTGGCACTCAAGCCAAACGAGTTTGAACGTCGCTCCCTGATGGTACCAGAAGATCTCAGCGGGGCAGGTTTTGACGTAACGGCTGAACTGCGGGTCGATTTTACAGGGCTCAAGAAAGGGAGCACCCCAGAAATCCTCTTTGGCTCAGCCAACTTTGGACCAACCGGTGGCAGCAAACAGGTCCATGGCGTCCAACGGTACACTTGCCCGGTACCGATGCAGGCCATTAGCCAGGGTGCTAACCGGGTAATGGTAAAAACCAAGGAGACAGGAGCTCGCCTGGTCGGGGCTGAACTCTGGATCAAACGGTAACGGAGACGCTACTTGGAAAGTCGAAAGCACTGCATATTGCCGTCGCGATCTCGGCAGTAAAGTTGGCCTGCCGAGAGGACAATATGGGGCCAGGCATCGTTTTCCATGAGATCTTTTCGCCGGGCCAGTTCCTGGTATTTCTTGGGAGATCGAGTCGCCGTTTCAGCCAGCACCAAATCACCTCGGCGACCCCAAATAATCAGGCGGTCATCGGTGGTGGCAATACAGGAAGCCGTATCTCCAAACACGCCTCCCCGCCAGATCGGTTTGCCTGTTTTAAAATCGAGGCAATAAAGTCCGCGCCAACACCAGTAGACGTATCCCTTATGAATCACTGGGGGGCAACCGCCCGAAGCATACGGCTGCTTCCAAACTTGTTTCATGCCCGCACGGGTAACATCAAGTCGCGTGGTGGCATACTGGTTGTACTCGGAGGTAATGATGATCGAATTATTCAGGACAGTCGGCGTCGCTACGTTATTGGCAAAATCTGTCTCCCAGGGAAACTCGGCTAATGTCTCACCCTCATGCCCCGTATCAAGCCGGGCAACCAACAGGTTATGAATCGTTAGGACAGCCACGCAGGGCAATCCCTCTACGGTGATCGGCACGATCCCTCCGGTATGGCCGGCCGGATCTTTGGATTGCGAAGTCCAGAGGCGTTTGCCAGTGGTCTTGGAAAAGGCCATCAAGTTCCCTTCGTCGTCCCCCACTTCAGCAATCACCGTTTCGCCATGCAGCAGCGGAGCGGTCGTGTATCCATAGTCGCGCAACTTGCGCCGTCCTACCTTGGGACGCTGCGGCACCTTGTAGAGCTCGTAAAAATTGATGCCCCAGACCCGCTTTCCCTGCTGCCGCGTGTTCCAGCAGATCAAGTCACCGTCAGTACTGAGGGTGTACAGGTATCCCGTCTTCGCGTCATAGCTGGGGCCGGAAGAAGGGCCCGCGTAAAGCCCCTTGTCCCCGTCACTAACGCGCCCGTACTCAGGACAGGGGTAGGACTGCTGCCAGACGACTTTTCCAGTCGCCGTATCCAGAGCATAGATGGTATCCCGGTCCTCTTTCCAGCCCATTGTGTAAAGCCGATTGCCGATCACGACCGGACCGCTGCCCCCGGAGTTGACGCTGGTCGTCCAGAGCGGCTTGCCTGGTGGCCAGTCGCCTCCCTGAAAATGGGACGATTCCGCCACATTTCCATTGCGATTGGGCCCGCGCCAATGCGGCCAGTCATCGGCACATACCGAAGTAGAGACGGCGACCGTCACAACTAGCATTAACAACGAGCGGAGTGAGCAAAAACAGCTAGGCACGGCGGACTCCTGGAAAACAGTCGAGCGAGGCAGCAAACGCCTCTCACCTAATTTAGGTGAGCCTGACCGACACCACAAGCGACCAATCCCACGGAATGCCTCGCCCCCTTTGTACTCGGAAAGACGGCAGTGATCCTCTATACTGATGGTCTGGAATTTGTCGCTCTTTTCCTTCGAAACGACTCCGTCTAAACCAATGTCCGACCAGAGTTCTTTCCGAAATCTCATTAACCAGGCCATCGCCGGTCAAGAGAGCGCTGCGGCGTTGATCGTGGAGAACCATACGGATGCCCTCGTCCGAGTCGCCCGCCAGCGGATTGGCAACAAGTTAGGCCAGAGGGTTGATGCAGAAGACGTACTGCAATCGGTCTACCGGAGTTTTTTTGGGCGGTTGCAGGAAGGCCAGTACGAGATTCAGACGGGACGGGATCTCTGGAACCTGCTGGTCCGCATGACACTCAACAAGATATGTCGCCAGGCCACCTACCACCAGCGGCAGAAACGGGACATGGGTCAGGAGCAGGTGGCAGCTAATTCCTCTTCGGAGTTACCACTGGCTGACTTGGCCAGGGCCGAAGAACCGGACCCGCAGGATGCGGCCATGCTCATTGAGGCGGTAGAAGAATTGCTTGCTGGCCTCAAGGAAGGGGATCGGCCGATCGTCGAGTTACGATTACAGGGCTACACGACACCGGAAATTGCCGAGGAGACCGGGCGGGCCGAACGTTCCATTCGCCGCATCCTCGAGCATCTCAAGGAAAAATTAGAACGATCCGTCAACAAGATTGCCTAGCAGTTTTTCCCCGTCGGCAAATTACGGTTTTGACTTACTGACACCAAGACCTGAAACAAACTGCTGGTATTGATCGTGTTCACGCAAGGAAGCCAGGCCGGCATTAGTTTGTAGCGTTTCAATATTCCCGGAAATCTCGAAGAACCCTCTTTCCTGCAATTGCCGCAACAGTTCAACCGCTCGGGTCACGTAGCGTTGCTGCTGATCTTTTCGTTGCTGGTCCGCCACATCCTCTTTTTCTGAGACCGCGCCAGAGCAAAAAGACAAAACCGTTATTGCACAAAGCAGGTTTCGAGTTTTCAACTTAGCATGTTCCACTGGGACGGTGATGTTAACGAGTTTCTCGGCAGACTTACTTGCCTTGAGGTGATCACCCAATTCCAGGCACATTTGTGCATGGTAAAACACACTTTCGCCGAATTCATCAAGATATCCAATTGCCTCCGGTTGTTCGGCAACAAGACGTCCCAAGATAGTAATTGCCCTGTCATATTCCGCAACCGCCTTCTCTTGTTGTTTCATTTCTTCGTATAGGTCGCCGAGATTCATGCACTCAGTGGCCAACATATGTGCATAACGGTGCACTTCAGGATCTTGCTTGACGAGAAACTGGCACATAAGAAGACACTTCTTTCGCACTACAAATTCCCCTTGCCTTTGCTGCAGTTCAACTAAGGCATCGGCAAGTACTCGGAACGCCCTGATTATCCGACAGCGATACGCTGTCTTTTCCGGATACCTGGAAATAAGTCTTTCCAGGATAGCAATCGCTTGATTGCACTTATCTGCTGCGGCCTGGAAGTTACCCTCCTCCATCAGTATCGCACTCCCAACAATCCAAGATGCCGCCAGGTTGTCTGCATACACGGATAGTTCCGGGTACTTCTCAACAAGGCTTTCACAGATTTCCGACGCCTTGCGATAAGCCTCGGCAGCTTGTTTCATATCGCCCATCTTCTTGTACAAGTGGCCCGTCTTGACGTAGTACAATGCCTGCCGATCTGCATGCCTGGGGACTTCCGGCTGTTTCGCAATAAGCCGTTCACGCGCTAAAATCGCCTTGGCAAAAATCTCTACAGATTTCTTTGACTGATTCATCGTGTCCAGTAATTCAGCCCGTTGGACACAAGCATTTGCGAGACCTTCTTGATAATCCAGAACCTGTGGTTGATGCTTAACAAGACCCTCGTAAACGTTGACAGACATTGCAACGAGCTCATCTGCCTTTTCTGCCTGGCCCGACTTTTGGACCAGAAAACTCAACTTGGCGTAGGCACCAGCCCTTATCTCCTGCACTCTAAACTGATTGGGAGCCTTTTTGAGAATCATCTCACTGGTACCAATTACGTTCAGGTACCGGTCGAAAGCCGACTGCAACTGCCCCCTGCTTGCCAGAGCATTTGCGAGGCTATAATTCGCCCCGACCAGGCTAGTCGCATAGCCAGCCACGGAAGGATGTTTCTTCAGGTTCTGCTTGTGGATCTCGACGGCTTTTACAAAAGCTGCTTCCTTCTCTTGGGGATCTTCAAGCTCTTGTCCTAGGTTCACAAGGGTGTGACCGAGGTGATCAGCATAGGAAGGAGACTGTGGATAATCCTGCACGAGCCGCTCACGGATCGTTAAAGCCTTCCCAAAGAATTCAACCGCCTTGGTTCCCTGGTCTTGACTGGCGTACAACATACCCGTCGCGTTATAAGCAATGGCCAGGCTTTCCTGGAATTGAATCCGTTCAGGATACTGCTCGACACTTTTCTCAAAGAAGTCTCGTGTTCTTGCACACGCAGTCAGAGCCTCTTCCATACGACCAAGACCAAAGAGAGCCTTCCCCAGCCCGTTGTAGCTAATTCCTTGATGCTGCAAAAATTTTAGCTCAGCTGGATATTTCTCAAGCAGCGTATCCCGCACAGCAATTGCTTTCTTATACTTCTCAACTGCTTTCTCTAGCTGCCCTGTCTTCGCAAACATTTTTCCATAATTACTATACGTGGCAGCGTTGACAAACACATGCTGCGGATCTACCGGTTGCCTCTTCATTAACACCTCGGTAATCCCGATTGCCGCGTCATACATTGAGGTCGCCTCGGCAATGTCGTTTCCGTCGGCAAACAAGACTGCCAGGTTATTACCAGTCCGTGCTAATTCGAATTGGCTTTCTACATCTGTGTTATCGTCCTGGACGAGCTTGAACAGAATGGCTATTGCGTGCCGGTTCGCCTCTATCGCTGCTCGATCCTCTCCTACACGTGTGTACAGCTGGCCAACATTATTGTGCATCATCGCCAGATTTCGACGATAATCCCTGTTTTCAGGCGCTACCTTTACCAGTTCCCCATACAACACGATAGCACGCTTGTGATCTTCAAGGGATTGCTTCCAAAAGCCAATCTCCATCAAGAGATTGGCCACCGTACTGTGACATCGCGCCAACTCGCTCTTGTAGAGCTGTCCGTTTTTCTGTTCGATGCAAAGCTTCCCAAATAATTCCTTGCCTTCTTCACACGCAACCTTGGCTTGATCTCGATCGCCAAGCTCGACAAGAACCGAGGCCAAACGTAAATACACCTCACCAATCTTCAGCTTCATCGTCGGGTCATCCGTCTCGCGTTTAACGAACACCTCGTAGACCGCACGCTCTTTCTGCAACTCTGCAATCCGTTCCGTACTGGCTGCTGGCTGTTTCGAGTCCGTTGCTTGCCCGTAAAGCACTCCACCTGCGACCATCAGCAGTGCCCACACCAATCCTGCCCGCAATTGCCTCTGCACCGCTTCCCCATGCTCATTTCTTGCGCTGGCCATCACCTGTCTCCCCATTAGTTGTGTGTTGCTGAAAATCCGGTCTATCCGACACCTGTTTAACACTGGCACTTGGAGGGGGCCTCGGAGTTTTTGACTTTCTCAAGCGAAGTCTCAACAGAAAATCACCCGCCTTCAGCGATGCTGAAAGCGGGTGACGGTTTATTGCCTTGAGTCAGCTGTTATTGAATGGTTGCCAGTTGCTCAAGGCGACCTGTTACGGGGTTAGCGGGAAGGGAGACGGAAGCGAATTTGGCTTCTCGTCGGCGAGCGGCGAGAAAACGCAGCCCAACTGACGGGCCCCGAGATCATGCTGCGGCTATGGGCTGCCAACTCGTACGCCTGCTTCTTACCCGGTGCGTGAGAAACCTGTTGAAGCTGGCTTGAGCCATTGAGGTAGATCCGGCCGGTCCAGAACTTCATCACTAGCGGCGGGCTGGAGGCACAACTCCGCATCGTATCGGCTGGTGTCACATAGCTGGTAAACTTGATAATGTTTCCACGCCGCAAGCCACTCTTGCTGCGAAAGACGGCCAGCACACGAGCCTGTACGGTGTAGCGTCGTGGATCGATCGATTCGCTGGCTTCCAAGCCGACGTTGATAATCCGAATCCGCAGTACTTCTTCAGCCTCATTCTGAAGTTTCTCGTATGTTCCGGGAGCGGGCATGGCCGTGGCCACGTTAGCGAGCAGCATGGCCAGCGAAAAGATCATTGCTCGACCGATCCATTTTGATTGCCCCTCGGTGAACGACGAACTTAACTCTTTACGACAACTTGTTTCCTGCCTCTTCATGTCTCTTCTCCTTTGCTAAGAAATGTTACCTGACACAAAAACCAATCACCGTGAGCGGTGTCGGTCGGCCACAATTCCAGCTAAGAAAAGAAAAAAGGGAGAATAAACATGACCGGCGGTCAGTTGGCGGAGAATCATGCAGCGCAGCCAGAGAGCCTAACGAGAAAGACTTTTGCCAGTTGGAGATGGCTTCTCTTCGTCTTTCTCTTTCTTCTTTACTTCTTCTTCGAATTGCTTGAGGATAGTCTGAAAATCCTCTCGCTGGCGGAGGACCTCAAGAGCAGCATCGTTCTTTAAGAGCGTCACGTATTCTTCTCGAATGGTGATTGCCATCTCGGTAAACATGTCACTTCCGAGATCTTCAAAAGTACCACCTTCGGGCCTAAACGCCACGTAAAGGGGAGCCTGCAACACGCTGTCTCGTAACAGTTCGACTGCCCGCGTGGCATATTCGTCGGCCCGTTTCTGACGCTCCGGCAAGGCTAATGTCTCATCCTTGGCCACTTCCTGGGCCAATTCTGTAACCAGGCAACCGGCAGTGTAAAGGCAATAGGCTCGAGATGCCTCCATTCCCATCCACCGTTCTTCCCGATCTTTCTTTTCTTCAATCACCGTCAACTCGCGAACTTTTGCTGCTGCCTCGACTGCCCCGGTAAGATCCCCCTGGGCTTTGCGCAAACGTCCCAAGTTAAGCCAAACATGGACTAATTCTCGGCTATGGTAGCTACAGAACTCCTCTGCATCCTCATCGTCCTTCTCTTGAAGCGTAACATCATAAATTGCCCGTGCCGCTTCATACTGATCCTTGCTGGCATTCAATTGATCTGTTCGCAACAGTAAATTGCCGTAGTTATTCAAGGTTGTTCCCAACTCATTCTTGTACCTGGAAACCCCTGGGTGTTTTTCGACAAGATTTCGCAACACGACCAGGCGTTCTTCGTAGGCCGCTCGTGCCTCTGCCAAGTTGTCCGGATGATCTCCTGGATCATTCCAGTTATACAATGCAACTGCCAAACCGTTGGAATACCCGGGCAACTGGAATGACTCCTTCATCAATCCCTCGATCTCCGCTACTTTCCCAGGCTTCTTCCAACCACGGTATAAACGGCGCAACGATTTCAGTGCAAACAACACTCGTACACGTTCCGCCACCGGAATCTTTTCTATTTTTCGCTGATAACCGTTGTAAGATCGCTTCAAAAACGACTCTGCTTCCTTGTATCGATCCATTTCCAACAAGGCAATTCCAGCCACACGCTCCAATTCATGAATCCACCACTCGTTCACGTTTCCATCCAACTCACCCCACGTGCAGTAAACCGAAAAATATTCTTTCTGCTCAAGCCTTATCTCTTGGTCAAGATACTTGCGTAATCTTTCCGAATCGCTCGGAAGTGGACAGCCTTTTAACGGACTTCTCCGCGCATCAACTATTTCTTTCCTTTGCTCGCGAGCTGTTCCCAACAGCTGTGCCTCTGTTTCGAGGTCTCCCCGACCGCGGACTATTTTCGCCATGCTTACATTGGCCAGGGCCAAATAGGCAGGATAGGATTCAGCTTCCAAGTTCAGTTCTGACGAAAGCGACAGTGCTTTCCCATAGGAGACTGCCGCCTCATCAGAACGACCCTCTACTAATTCCAGGTCTCCACGTTTCACATAAGCAAGCACCAGGCCATCCTCCAGTTCCTCCGGATAGATAACTTCCTCTTCGATGTCTCGCAGGATCCTCTCTTCGAATGTCTTCGCTTCAGCAGCCTGTTCCGTAGCTGAAACCGAAGCATCGTTGGCAACCTCAGCAGAGGTATTTTTAGCGATCAACTCGAGGAGACGATGCGTCCGGTCAATCAGCTGATTAATACATGCTTTCGCATCATCGACACGGCCCAGCCTGGCGTAAACATCCACCCGTTTCTCCTCGAGAAACCAGACGTACTCTGCCCCGAAGAGTCCGACCTGGAACTGCGGCTCGTCAAGCCATTGGACTAAGGTCAGCGCCTGCTCGTAATATTGTGTCGCTGTCTCTCGGTGACCTTGGGCTCTGGCCAGATCACCCTGCTTGAGGTAATTGTCAAGCAAACTGCCGAAGACAAACAGACTTCGCTTCTCGATCTCTACTTGCCGGGCGTTGGCCACCTTCTCATTAATTGCTGCGAATGCCGTCGGCAGATTGACAATAGTAGGAGGTGTTGGGGAGTTCGGCAGTACCAATGGCAGCAAGACAACCACGCGTTCCTTGGGCCGCCAGTCAAAGGAACGATCGAGCACTGGACCTGGTCCAGCAGCACCTGTCGGACCCTGGCCCGGCTTTGGCTCCTGAAAAATCGCAACATGAGTATCTTTGCGACTTCTGCCAAGAGCCATGATCGGGTCCGTTGATACAATTATGTTCGCCAGTCTCGGCCCACCCTCTCGCTGAATTCTCATGAAGTCCGAGTCATCAGCCTCAACCAGCGATTCAACGAACAACAACAGCTCCGCCAACTTCTCGTTGTGATCGAAGTGCAATTCTACCAACTGCTTCGTCGCAGCAGCACGCAACTTTTCCACCTTATTTCCACCGGCTACCCCACTGTCCTCTATTACAAAATACTCATCATATTGCTCGTCGGCTTTTGCCAGCAACCCGAACTGAAAATAGAGCCAACAAAGGTT